>JBGSHR010000094.1:0-2215 GCA_041752155.1 Thiobacillaceae bacterium
CCGACCTGGCGGCGGATGGCGAACTGGGCGCCCGCGCCCGGCTGGTGGCCCAGTCCCTGGACCCGTGTGTGGCTTACGGCATGGAGGTGCGCGATGCATGAGATGTCCCTGGCGGAAGGCATTCTCCAGATCGTCGAGGACGCCGCCGCCCGACAAGGCTTCCAGCGGGTCACCGAGGTGCGCCTGGAGATCGGCGCCCTGGCCGGCGTGGAGATCGAGGCCCTGAGCTTCTGTCTGGACGTGGTGCTGAAGAACAGCGTGGCGGAAGGCGCCCGGGTGGAGCTGCAGCACATTCCCGGCCAGGGCTGGTGCCTGGGCTGCGGCGAAACCGTGGCGGTGAACGCCCTGTACGACGCCTGCCCCCTGTGCGGCAGCTACCAGGTGCAGGCCACCGGCGGCACCGAAATGCGGGTCAAGGATTTATTGGTGGAGTAGTTATTTCCCCTCTCCCCTCGGGGCGAGAGGGGGTTTCGGGAAACATTGTTTCCCGCCCTCGCAGCCGGTTGGCGATGCAACGCCAGCCGTGGGGCGCGGAGCGGGGGCAGGGGTGAGGGAACTCGGCTTCCCGCTCCTTCAACCGTTTTGAGCAGGAGAAATGCCATGTGTACCGTCTGCGGCTGCGGCCAGGGTGAAACCAGCATTGAGGGCCAAGAGCACGCCCACGAACATTCCCACGAGCACGAGCACACCCATGCCGACGGCACCGTGCACAGCCACCCGCATCCCCATGGGCATGAGCATTCCCACACCGGCCACGAGCACGGCCACGGCGAGGCGGAACTGCACAGCGAGTCGGGCCAGGTCCACTACCACGCCCACCAGGGCGACCTGCACTACGGTCTGGGCCCGGCCCACGCCCACGCCCCGGGCATGAGCCAGGCGCGCATGGTGCAGATCGAGCAGGACATCCTGGGCAAGAACAACGCCTACGCCGAGGGCAACCGCAAACACTTCGCCGAGCACGGCATCTTCGCCGTCAACCTGGTGTCCAGCCCCGGCTCCGGCAAGACCACGTTATTGGTGAAGACCATCGAACGGCTGCGGGACAAGCTGAACGTGGCGGTGGTGGAAGGCGACCAGCAGACCAGCAACGACGCCGACCGGATCCGCGCCACGGGGGCCGCCGCCATCCAGGTCAACACCGGCAAGGGCTGCCACTTGGACGCCCACATGGTCGGCCACGCCCTGGAACGCCTGGCCCTGCCCGACGACAGCCTGCTGATGATCGAAAACGTCGGCAACCTGGTGTGCCCCGCCGCCTTCGACCTGGGCGAGGCCCACAAGGTGGTGATCCTGTCCGTCACCGAGGGCGAGGACAAACCCCTCAAATACCCGGACATGTTCCACGCCGCCGACCTGATGCTGCTCAACAAGGTGGACCTGCTGCCCCACCTGGAATTCGACCTGCACCGCTGCATCGACTACGCCCGCCGCATCAATCCAAAGCTGGAGGTGATGCAGGTCTCCGCCACCAGCGGCGAAGGCATGGCGCAATGGCTCGCCTGGCTCACCGCCGGCCTGGACGTGGCCATCGCCGCGCGGCAGCAGAACGTGAATCTGCTGAAAAAGCGGATCGCGGAGTTGGAGGCGGCGTTGGCGGCGCACAGGGACTAAGACGCATGTGGTATTACGCCCTCAAGGTGGTGATCTCGGCGTTGGTCATCGTGGCCATCGCGGAGATCGCCAAGCGCAGTTCGGGCTTCGCCGCACTCCTGGCCGCCTTGCCTCTCACGTCCTTGCTGGCCTTCGTCTGGCTTCATGTCGAAGGCTCCGGGTCATCCCAGATCGCGGCGCTTTCCAGCCAGATCTTTTGGTTGGTGCTGCCTTCCCTCGTGCTGTTTCTGCTCTTGCCCGTGCTGCTCAAACAGGGCTTGGGTTTCTGGCTCAGCCTCGGTGTATCGGTCGCGGCCACCATAGGCTGTTACTTCGCCTTGCTGCCTCTGCTGCGGCGGGCCGGGGTGCAGTTGTGAGCCCGTAGCCCGCATGGAGCAAAGCGTAATCCCGGAACAAGCGGAGCCCGCCTCCCCGGTTTCCGCTGCGCGTCATCCAGGCTACGTACTGCAGCGCCGCCTGCGCGTCACCGGCATCGTCCAGGGCGTCGGCTTCCGCCCCTACGTCTGGCACCTGGCCAACGAACTCAAGCTCGCCGGCTGGGTGCGCAACGACGCCGCCGGGGTGGAGGTGCTGGTGGAAGGGGCGGCGGACGCCATCGACG
>JBGSHR010000095.1:0-7136 GCA_041752155.1 Thiobacillaceae bacterium
GCGGGCCGGCACGATGCCGAGCCGGTCCTTGAGGCTGCGCGCCTCGCCGCCGAAACGGCCGCGGTAGAACATGGCGTTGGTGAGCACCTTCTTCACGTATTCCCGGGTCTCGGAAAAGGGGATGCTCTCCACATAGACGGCCCCCTCCAGCGGGATCTGGGCCTGCCATCTGCGCGCCCGGCCCGGGCCCGCGTTATAGCCGGCGCTGGCCATGACCGGGGATTGCGCCAGGGAGTCGTATAGGTGCTTCAGGTAGTAGGTGCCGAAGCGGATATTGGTTTCCGGCGTGCCCACCGCGGCGTGGGCATTCTTCTTCAGGCCCAGTTGGCGGGCGATCCATTGGGCGGTGGCAGGCATGATCTGCATCAGGCCGCGCGCGCCCACGCCGGAGCGGGCATAGTCGACGAAGCGCGACTCCTGGCGGATCAGGCCGTATACCCAGGCCTCGTCCAGGCCGTTTTCCTGGGCATAGGTGGCGGCCAGGTCGCGGTAGGGGGAGATGTAGCGCAGGTCGAAGTTGTGCAACTCCCGGGTCTGGTCCGCCGTGTAGATGGCCCGGTCATGCCACTTTTCGCGCAGGGCCAGCTCTGCGGCGGCCAGGAGCTGGCGATCGTCCAGGCCGCGCAGACCCCAGCGCCACTCCGCTTCGGCATCCGCATTCAAGCCGATCTTGCGGAACAGCAGGGCGCGTTGCAGGCCGTCGTTGGCCTCGGCCTGCTTCAGATCTTCCGGGGTGACCAGGTAATTCTTGGGGCGCTCTTCCAGGCGCGGGGGCAGTTCCTCGGTGGCCAGCAGGCCGTAGTAATTGATTTCCTGGGAGAGCCGGGCGAACAGGATGTTGGCCGGATAATCGGCATTCAGGCTCTTCAGGGCGCGTGCCTTCCAGTAACGCCAGACCGCCTCGTTCTGCCGGGCGGGGGACAGATCCAGGATGCCCCGGTACACCACGGCCCAGTCCCCGGCGCGCAGGGCGGCGCGCGTCTTCCACATGGCTTGCATCTCGCTCTGGGCCTGGCCGGCCCGGCTGAACCAGTCCAGGGCGCGGGTATCGTGCCTGCGCGCCGCGTGCATGGCGATCTGGCCCCAGCCATAACGCTGTTCCGCCTCGCTGTAGTTGCCTTGCTGGGTTTCCCAAAGGCGGGCGGCTTTGTCCGGGTCCTGCTTGGCGATGCCGGTGAGGGCAAACAGAGCCGCCTCGCGCTGGCCCCTCTTGGAAGAGACCTGGACGATCAGCGCGGCCGGGCTCTTCAGCGCCTTGCCCAGGGCATCCGCATCCATGCGTACCTCATCCCCTAGTTTGGTATTCAACTCCCGCGCAAGACGCAAGTTGCCGCCATCCAGGGCGAGACGCAGCCGGGCCAGACGGTCTTCCTGTCCGAGCACACCCTGGGCGGCCAAGGCATCGAACACCGGGGCGCAGGAGGAGGGCAGATCGCTCTGGGTATGCCACAGGTCCATGCCTTGCTTCTCCACTGCCCGGTCGCCTTCCAGCTGGCGTGCGCGCAACTCGAAACAAAGCAGTTCCTGATCCGGTTTGGGGATGGCTCGGAAGTAGGTCCGGAACGCGGCCCAATCCTGGTTGTGGCCATAGAGGCGGGCCAGATCGCCGCGCAGGCGGTCAGCCAGGGGGCCGTTGGGGAAGCGGGCGATGAATGCGCTCATCTCCGCTGGCGTGGGGCTGCCCGACTTCATGCGCCAATACTGGATATAGGGGCCCAGCAGGTGGTCTGCCGGAATGCGGGCGGCGAGCTTGTAAAAATGCTCGAAACGGCCTTTCTGGTAGGCCTCGCGGGCAGCCAGAAAGTCTGATTCCACGGAGGCGGACGCCGGCGGGGCGAACAGCAGGAAAAGGTAAATCAGAAAGCGGTAAGGCACACATTTCCCGGTTCTGGAAAAGCATGCACTTTACCCGCACCGGCGCCGAGCATCCAAACCCGGCGCCAGAAAGATCAGTAGCGCTCGGCGAGGCTCACATTGACATTGACCTTGACGCTGCGGCCGGGGTCGTAGGGCATGAAGGTGGTGTAGTCGCGTCCCTGGTAACGATAGGTCACGTTGTAGCCGGTGAGGCGCTGGCTCCAGTTGTCGTTGATCTGGCAACGCTCTTCATAGATCGGGCGACGCTGGGTGCTGCTGGATTCGCGCCCGTCATTGCCGATGTTGTCGCCGACGATGGCGCCGGTGGCGGCGCCCACCGCGGTAGCCACGCTCCTGCCGCTGCCCTTGCCGATCTGGTTGCCGAGAATGCCGCCGACGATGGTGCCGAGCACCGCGCCGCCGTAGCTGCGATCACGGCTACGCACGCTTTCGTAGCCCACCTGCTCGCTCCAGCATTCGCGCTGGGGTTCATTCAGCTTCTCATAAACCGGGGCGCTGGCCACGACCCAGGCGGTATCCTGAAAGCCGGTGGCGCGGGCGTTGGCGGGGGCGACGTTGAACAGGCCCAGCATCAGAGCGGGGAGGGCGAATTTGTAGGCGGTTTTCATGGTTTATTCCTTCTTCTTCGTTTGAAATGGGAAGTTCAGCGTTCAGGGACGACGGCCGTTCTGAGAAAAACCGCCGCCGGGGAGGCCGCCTTGAGGAGAGCCCGGATTGCCTCCCCCTTCAAAACGACGATGTTCAAAGCCGGTGCCGAAGTTGTCGCCCAGGTTGTTGGGAGTGGGAGGACGGAAGTCCTCCAGGCGGCCGAAGCGGCTGTCATGTCCCGCGCCGTCACGACGCTCACTGGTACGCTCTTTCACGCCCTGGCGCGGTTGCTGATCGGCACCTTGGCGCAGTCTTTCCTGGAACTCGCGGCGCAGTTGCGATCTCTCTTCGGGGCTGGCTTCTTCCCAGCGTTCCCGTAGAGCGCGGCGCTCCTGGGAGGTAAGCTGCGCGACCTGGGCATAGGGGTCGGCAAACAAGGTGCTGCCAAATCCTCCAGCCAGGGCCGGTAGGGCAGCGCTTGCCAATAGCAGGGTCAATAAGGTCTTTTTCATCGCACAACTCCTCTTCTTCATGGTTCCCATGCTAGGTAAATGCGGTAACACTGGGGTTTCCGGATGGGATAAATTTGTTTCAAAGTGTTTCGGAAGGCGGATATGACAGACAACCCACAAGTGTTGGTGGTGGATGACGATGCCGGCATACGCGAGCTGCTGGCGGATTACCTGACCAAACAGGGCATGAAGGTGCAGACGGCGCGGGATGGCAAGGAGATGGACGAACGCCTGGCGGCCTTCACGCCGGACCTGATCGTCATGGACCTGATGCTGCCGGGCGAGGACGGCTTGAGCCTGACGCGGCGGGTCAAGGCCGAGCGGGAAGTACCGGTGATCATGTTGTCCGCCCGGGGCGAGGATATCGATCGCATCGTCGGCCTGGAGGTGGGGGCGGACGACTACCTGCCCAAGCCCTTCAATCCCCGTGAACTGCTGGCCCGCATCCGCGCCGTGATGCGGCGCGGTACCGCCAAATCCGACCCGGGCAACGGCGAGGTGTCCCGCTTCGGGCCTTTTGTCCTGGATCTGGGGGCCCAGAGCCTGTCTCGGGACGGTGGCGATATCCCCCTGACCCAGGCCGAGTTCACCCTGCTCAAGCTGTTCGTGGAACATCCCAACCGCGCCCTGTCCCGGGACCAGATCATGGACTGGCTCAAGGGCTACGAGCGGGACCCGTTCGATCGCTCCATCGACGTGCGCGTCACCCGATTGCGCAAGAAGATCGAGGATGACCCGGCCAACCCGGGCTATATCCGCACCGTCTGGGGCCAGGGCTACCTGTTCTCGCCCAAGGGCAAGAGCGCTTGACCCTCTGGCCGAGCAGTCTCTTCGGCCGCACCGCGGCCGCCCTGTTGGCGGCCTTTCTGGTGTTCGAAGCGGTGGCCTTCGTCGTGGTCTGGAGCATGGTGATCCGGCCCTTGGCGGAGCGTTCCGCCGACGATCTGGCGGCCAAGATCGTCCTGTCCGCCAAGACCTGGGTGGAGTTGCCGCCGGAGACCCGGGCCGACTACGAGATGGAGTTGTCCTTCCACCACGACCTGGAGTTGGGCGCGGTTTCCACGCGCCTGTCCGATTTGGCGCCCCCCAGTTACTTTGGCGGCCTGGCCCAGGCGGCCCTGAGCCGCCGCTCCGGCCAGGCGATCCAGCTCAAGCGCGGGCCGGACCTGGACTGGGACTGGCTGGAAATCCAGGTGGCGGACAAGCTGCTGCGGGTGGGCTTCGACCGGGAGCGCTACGCCTTGCAGGCCCCCTTGGCGGCCATGGGGGTGTTCCTGCTGGGGGCGGCCTTGACCGTGTTCACCGCCCTGGTCATGGTGCGCCAAGCCAGCCGGCGCCTGCGCCGGCTGGCCGAGAAGGCGCGGGAGGTGGGCCAGGGACGCACGCCGGAACGGCTACCGGAAACCGGCGCCCTGGAACTGCGCGAGCTCACCGCCGCCTTCAATCGCATGGCGGGAGAGGTGCAGTCCCTGCTGGAGAATCGCACCATCCTGCTGTCCGGCATCTCCCACGACCTGCGTACGCCCATCACCCGCCTCAAGTTGGCCCTGTCCATGCTGGACGGCGCCGATCCCGACATGGTGGCGCGCATGGAGCGGGACCTGGACGAGATGAGCGGCTTGATCACCGACATGCTGGCTTTCGCCCGGGCCCTGAAAGCGGACGAGCCGGAGGCGTGCGATCTGATCCGGGTGATGACCGAGCTGGTGGAGCAGGCGTCCCGGCTGGGACCGGTGCACCTGGAGTTCGGCGAGGCCGGGCTGCTCAACTGGGATCCGGCCGAGCCATGCCTGATCAAGGCGGGGGAGGCGGCCCTGCGGCGCATCATCGGCAATCTGCTGGAGAACGCCCGCCGCTATGGCAATGACGAGCCGGTGACCGTGCGTTTTGTATGCGGCGAGCGAGATCTCCGCATCGACGTGCTGGACCGGGGGCCGGGCATTCCCGCCGCGCAGCGGGAGGCGGTATTCCGGCCGTTCTTCCGCCTGGAGGCGTCGCGCAATCGCGAGGGAGGGGGCAGTGGGTTGGGCTTGGCCATCGCGCGCCAACTGGCGGATGCCTACGGCTGGCGCATCGAACTGGCGGATCGGCCGGGCGGCGGTCTGGCCGCCAGCCTGGTTATTTCGCGCTGATTATTTGTCGCGGTACTTGAACACCATCACTTCCATACGCAGGAAGGACATGCTGGTGATGGACAGATGCCGGGTATGGGTGCGGATCACTTTTTGCGCGTTGTCCGCCGCGCGTCGGATACGGATGGTCAGGCTGGGGGTCAGGGTCAGTGTCATGTTGTCCTCCTCGTTTTCCTGATCCATGACAATGCAATCCTCATGCCGCCCCGTATTTCCATAAAAACACGGTAAAACAATGGGCTATGTGTGGTGTTGCCAAGCTGTGGCGGCGAAACTCTGTACGACCTGACGGGTTTTCAACATTCCGAGCGGGGCTCAATCCCTTGTTCGCCATGCTCATGTCCCGCGCCGCAAGCCCGAGACTGGAATCGCCCGGAGGCATTCATTGAACCCTTCGGGCTTGTGTCCAGAGGCGGAGAGCGCGAATAGGCCGCACCTTTTTCACGTTAAAATCCGGCCTCTTTTTGTTCATGACATTCAAAGCCATGCCCGCCTTCCAGGACATCATCCTCACCCTCCAGCGCTTCTGGGGCGAACAAGGGTGCGTATTGCTGCAACCCTACGACCTCGAGGTGGGCGCCGGCACCAGCCACACCGCCACCTTTCTGCGCTCCCTCGGTCCCGAGCCCTGGAAGGCCGCCTACGTGCAGCCCTCGCGCCGGCCCAAGGACGGCCGCTACGGCCAGAACCCCAACCGCTTGCAGCACTATTACCAGTTCCAGGTGGTGCTCAAGCCCGCGCCGGAAAACATCCTGGAGCTGTACCTGGGCTCCCTGGAGGCCCTGGGCTTCGACCTCAAGCAGAACGACATCCGTTTCGTCGAGGACGACTGGGAGAACCCCACCCTGGGTGCCTGGGGCCTGGGCTGGGAGGTGTGGCTGAACGGCATGGAGGTGACCCAGTTCACCTACTTCCAGCAGGTGGGCGGCATCGAGTGCAAGCCCATCACCGGCGAGATCACCTATGGCCTGGAGCGTCTGGCCATGTACCTGCAGGGCGTGGACAACGTGTTCGACCTGGAATACGCGCCCGGTGTCAGCCAAGCCGATGGCAGCATGCGCAGCGTGCTTTATCGGGACGTGTTCCACCAGAACGAGGTGGAGCAGTCCACCTACAACTTCGAGCACAGCGACGTGGACTTCCTGCTCACCGCTTTCAACGCCCATGAAAAGCAGGCCAAGTTGCTCATGGAAAACCAACTGGCGCTGCCCGGCTACGAACAGGTGCTCAAGGCCGCCCACACCTTCAACCTGCTGGACGCCCGGGGCGCCATCTCGGTGACCGAGCGGGCCGCCTACATCGGCCGCATCCGCAACCTGGCGCGCGGCGTGGCCCAGAGCTACCTGGAGTCCCGGGCGCGCCTGGGCTTCCCCATGGCGCCCAAGGCCTGGGCGGATGAAGTCCTGGCCCAGATCGATAAGAAGGCGGTGGCGGCATGAGCACCAAGAATCTGCTGGTCGAACTGTTCGTCGAAGAACTGCCGCCCAAGGCTCTGAAGAAACTGGGCGAGGCCTTCTCCAGCATGTTGGCTGAATCCCTTCAGGCCCAAGGCCTGACAGCTGCCGATAGCATCGTCACCGCCTACGCCTCGCCGCGCCGCCTGGCGGCCCACATCACCCATATCTCTGCCCTGGCCGCCGATAAGCCGTTTTCCCAGAAGCTCATGCCGGTGAGCGTGGGCCTCGCCGCCGATGGCCAGGCCACGCCGGCCTTGCTGAAAAGACTGACGGCCCTGGGCCTGGATGCCGGCGTGGTGTCCCAACTCAAGCGGGCGCCCGATGGCAAGGCCGAGGCCCTGTTCTTTGATACCGTGTTGCCGGGCGCGACTCTGGCCGCCGGCCTGCAAAAGGCCCTGGACGAGACCCTGGCCAAGTTGCCCATCCCCAAGGTCATGACCTACCAACTGGCCGACGGCTGGAGCTCGGTGAACTTCGTGCGTCCTGCCCACGGCCTGGTGGCGCTGCACGGCGACCAGGTGGTGCCGGTGTCCGCGCTGGGCCTTGATGCCGGGCGCGAAACCCGGGGG
>JBGSHR010000096.1:0-9357 GCA_041752155.1 Thiobacillaceae bacterium
AGCTCCAGACAGGAGCAGCCCCAACAGCCAGACCCATCCCATACACCACAGTTGGATGAACCCCAGAGTACGAAACAGCGATGCGCCCAAGCTGCTTCCCCGCGGGAGCGGGAGCCCAATGAGGTGTTTCACGCTACAGCACCCGGCAATGCCCGCTCACGCAGGCATTGCGCCAGATGTCGTCAGGACTGATGTAATTGTCCGGCCGCTCGAATTGGATGCCCGCCTTATGGAAGCACTCGTCCACCAGCTCCGAGCAGATGTATTTGCGGTCGCGCCTGCCGCGCCCGACCCGGAGCAGGATACGCAAGGCGATGCGCAAGATCTCGCCGTTGTCATAGGGCCGGGTGAGCAGATCCATGCCATGGCTGACCGCCCGGCGCACCTGATCAGGGGCCAGACCCGGATTCAGCCGACCCACCACGATCTGACCGCGGTAGGGCTTCCGGCGGCCATGGTAATCACGCAGGTACTTCGACAAGGGCACCAGGCGCACCCCGATGCCGGTCTCGCTTTCCAGCACGAAAACACGGCCGAGCGCCTCGTCGCGATAGATGACCCCGACATGGCTCCACACCGAACCCGTAAAACGCTGGATCAGCCCGGAAAACAGATACGAACCCGAGCAGAACAGCAGGTCGCCGGAACGCAGTTCGGCGCGGGCGGCATGATAGGAAAGCACCGGCAAGGACTTGATGGATTTCTTGGCTAAAGGCTCGGCCATGATGTCTCTCGGCTAGGTGCATCAAACGGGGGGGATGTCGCCAAACCAGATCATACCCTCCAGCAGCGGCAGCGCGATTGGCATGTAGAGCGCGTACGGGGTGTAATAGTGGGGGTTCACAAGCCGACTAAGCCAAGCTCCGGGCACAAGCGCGGACCAGGCCATGCTGTATTTGGCAAACTGGGCAGAATGCTTCCTCCATCAGCCGAATACCCGCTCCAACTATAACCTTCAGTGCGACAGAAGATGTGGGGAGCATGACAACGAAAACGGGCACCGAAGCGCCCGTTTTCACTTGGTTCACGGTTGAGACCGCGCTTACATCACTTCGCCGCGAACTCTTCCAGCTTTCTCGCCTTGATCACCTGGCCGTTCAACCCGGCTTCCTTGGCGGTGCCGCCATAGGCCAGGGTCATCAACTGTGAGTAATACAGCACCGGCAGGTTGAACTTGGTGCCGTACTTCTTGTTGATCTGGCCTTGGTAGACCTCCACGTTGGCCTGGCACAGGGGACAGGGCGTGACGATCATCTCGGCGCCGCCGTCGTAAGCCGCCTCAATGATGTCCTTGATCTGGGCCTGGGCCTTTTCCGGCTCGGAGAAGGCCAGGGCGCCGCCGCAGCAGGTCACCTTCTGGTCGTATTTCACCGCCTCGCCGCCCACGGTCTCGATCAGCTTGTCCAGGTACATGGGGTTCTCGAAGGACTCGCCGGCGATGCCGAACGGCCGATTGGTCTGGCAGCCCACGTAGCCGGCGAACTTCATGCCGTCCAGGGGCTTTTTCACAGGCTTCTTCAGTTCGTCGTAGCCCAGGTCCTCGATCAGCACCTCCACCATGTGGCGCACCTCGGGGATCACCTTGATCTGCAGGCCGGCTTCCTTCAGGGCCTCCTGGGTATCGGCCATGAGGGAGGAGTTGTGCTCCAGGCGCTCTTTGGATTCCCGCGAGCCCAACCAGCAGGCGGCACAGGTGGCGACGATGTCCTGGCCTGGCAGGTTGGTCTCGGCCAGGGCGAAGTTGCGGGCGTTCATCACGTGCCGGGGCAGTTCGCCGGCCTCGGCGTAGCTGACGGAAGCGCCGCAGCAGTTCCAGTCGGGGATCTCGGTCATCTTGATGTCCAGGGTCTTGCACATGGACTCCACCGAAACCAGGTAGTTGGAGGCCGAAGCGCCCTTCTGGGACGAACAACCGGGGTAGAAAGCGTATTCCTTGCGTGCCATGTTCTATCTCTCCTTAGCCCGCCTTGGCGGCCTTGCGCTTGGCCTCGAGTTCATTGGCCTTGGCCAGCATCTTGTGGATGCCGTTCAGGTCCTTGCACTTGTGACCGCCACCCACGGCTTCCATGGGGTTCAGGCGACCCGCCTTGACCAGACCCAGAGCCACGGTCTGCATCTCCATGGCCTTCTTGATGCCGGAGCCGATGCCGTCCTTGAAGTACAGGGACTGGGTAAGCTTGACCTCGTTGACCCGGCCATACTTGGTGCAGTTGTCCCAGAAGGTCTTGGACAGGTGCTGGGTAGGCTGATTCTTGGGGGAACGGCCGATGCGGTAGGCATATTCGGCGATGCCGTGCATGACGTGGGTGACCGGCACCTTGCGCGGGCAGCGCACGTAGCAGTTGTAGCAGGAGGTGCACATCCACATGGAGTTGGAGGCCAGCACCTCGTCGCGCTTGCCGGCCCGGATCAACATGAAAATTTCCTGGGGCGGGTGGTCCCAGCCGGCCTGGAAGTTGGTGGGACAGGAACCGGAGCACAAGCCGCACTGCATGCACATCTTGACCCAGTCGCCCATCTCGGCCTGCTCTTCAATCTCCTTGAGGAAATTGTTCTTGTAGCGCTCGGCCATTTGCTGATTCATATCGCTCATTCGTGCCTCCTGCCTCACAGGCCCTTAAAGGGCGACATGCCCATTTCCACGATCTTGGCCGCGTATTCGTTGATCTTGCGCGGCAAGGTCTCCATATCGGTGATGGCCACCTCCAGGTCATGCACCCGCTCGGTTTCCAGGTTCATGCCCTTGAGGGTGTCGCCCACCTTGGACAGGCGGTAGCGGCCCAGCTCGGAACCCTTGACGAAGTGGCACTGGTAGTCCTCGCCGTGCTTGCAACCCATGAGCATGACGCCGTCGTAGCCGCCGTTGAGGGCGTCGGTGATCCAGATGGTGTTCACCGAACCCAGGCAGCGCACCGGGATCACGCGCACGAAGGGGTCGTACTCGTGGCGGTTCATACCGGCCATGTCCAGGGCCGGGTAGGCGTCGTTCTCGCACGCCAGGATCAGGATGCGCGGCTTCTCGGAGAATTCGTCCGGGATGTCCACGGCCTTGATCTGGGCGCCGACGGTGTTCACCGAGTAGTTCTCGAAGGAGATCACGCGCACCGGGCAGGCGCCCATGCAGGTACCGCAACGGCGGCAACGCGCCTCGTTGAACAGGGGGAAGCGCTTGGCGTCCTCGTCGATGGCGCCGAACGGGCATTCCACCGTGCAACGCTTGCACTGGGTACAGCCTTCCAGACGCACCGTGGGGAAGGACAGGTCGCCGGCGCGGGGGTGGGCGGCCTTGCCCAGGCCGGCGTTCTCCATCGCCTGGATCGCCTTCATGGCGGCGCCGGTGGCATCTTCCTGGGCCTGGGCGATGTCCATGGGACGACGCACCGGGCCGGCGGTATAGATACCGGTGCGGCGGGTCTCGTAGGGGAAGCAGATGAAGTGGCTGTCGGTGAAGCCGAACTTGTGCTGGGGGATGTCCGGGCCCTGGCGATAGGTCAGGTTGAGGATGGACTCGGGGGCGATGGTGGCCACCACGCCGCCGGCGCTTTCCACAAGCTCCTCGCCTTCAGCCTGTTCCGCGGCGGGCGCTGCGGCGGCGTCGATATTCACGCCGGAGTTGGGCTCCATGCCGGTGGCCAGCACCACCAGGTCGGCCTCGGCCTGGGTGTCCTCGTTCAGGATCAGATCCTTGAACTTGACGGTGCAGGCGTTGCCGTTGGGCAACACCTGGGACACCACACCCTTGGAGAAGATCACACCCTTGTTCTGGGCGCTGCGATAGAAGTCCTCGCCGTTGCCGGGGGTACGCAGGTCGGTGAACAGCACCACGGTGTCGATGTCCGGATTGCCGTCCTTGAAGTACATGGCCTGCTTGATGCTGGTGTTGCAGCAGAAACCGGAGCAGTAGGACAGGTGGGTGCCGGTGGTATCGCGCTGACCGGCGCACTGGACGAACACCACGGACTTCACCGGCTGGCCATCGGAGGGACGGCAGATGGGCTTGCCGGCGGCGGCGGCGGCCTTGGCCAGGGCCTCGAGGCCGGCCTGGTCCACCACGTTGGGGGTCTTGCCGTAGGCGAATTCGGGCAGCTTGTTGGCGTCGTACAGGTTGAAACCGGTGGCCTGGACGATGGCGCCCACGTCCTCGCTGAAGGTCGCGCCGGATTCCACGGCGATATCCACCTTGAAGCGGCCGGGAGCGCCGTCGGTCTTGGCCAGGGTGGCGTTCAGGTAGACCTTGATGTTGGCGTCCGCCTCGATGCGGGTCACCAGATCGGCCACGCCGTTGTCCTCGGGGGCCTTGAACGGCTCCCGGGTGGGCACGCGCTTGTGCAGCTTGGCGGCCCAGCCGCCCAGGGCGCCGGTTTTTTCCACCAGCACCACCTTGTAGCCGGCCTTGGAGGACTCCAGGGCGGAGGTCATGCCGGACATGCCGCCCCCCACCACCAGCAGGGTCTTCACCGCGCCGGTCTTCTGGTTGCCCGGCGGCACGGTCATGGCCTTCACCTCGGCGCAAGCCATGCGCACGTAGTCGGCGGCCATCTCCTGGGTGTTTTCCCGCGCCGCGTCGGTATCCGGACGAATCCAGATCACGCCCTCGCGCAGGTTGCCCCGGCTCATGGCGACGGTGGGGAAGTTGAACGCCTCGGTCTTGGCGCGGCGGGAACAGGCGGCGATGGCGACGTGGGTCACGCCCTCGTTGTCGATGTCGTTCCGGATCAGCGCCACGCCGTCGGCGGAGCACAGGAAATCATGCTCGCGCACCAGGGCCATCTTGCCGGCCTTGGTGGCGATGTTCACCAGGGCGGCGGTGTCCAGGCGATTGCCCAGTTCGCAGCCCTTGCAGATATATGCAGCGGTTTTCATTTCAGCCATGTTCTCAAGCCTCCGCCCGGGCAACTTTGTTGACGACCTGGATGGCGCGCAGGGCAGCGGCGGTCGCGCTCTGCACCGAACGGTTCACATCCAGCGCGTTGGTGGCGCAGCCGGCGCCGAAGATCCCGGCGTTCTGGGGATCGGCCATGATGAAACCGGAGGAATCCGACATCACCTCGGCGGGAATGCTCACCCCCTTCACGGAAGGCTCCATGCCCAGGGCCAGCACCACCAGATCGTGGGCGCTGGCGTAGCGCAGGTAGCCCTCGACGTTGACGCCGTGGCACACCGGATTGCCGTCCTTGTCCTCGGTGATGCGGGCCACCTTGGACTTGACGAAGTTCACGTTGGGGTTGGCCTTGACCTTCTGGTAGAAGTCCTCAAAACGGTCGATGGCGCGGATGTCGATGTAGTAGATGGTGCTCTTGCCGGCGTCGCCGTAAGCCTCTTCCACGTAATGGGTCTGTTTCAGCGAACCCATGCAGCAGAAGCGCGAGCAGTGGCGCAGGTGGTTCTCGTCGCGGGAACCGGCGCACTGGATGAAGGCCACGTTCTTGGCCTCCTTGCCGTCGGACGGGCGCAGGATCTTGCCGCCGGTGGGGCCGTGGGGATCGGCCAGGCGCTCGAACTCCACGTTGCTGATGACGTTGGGGAAGCGGTCGTAGCCGTAGTAGACGATCTTGGCGGCGTCGTAGGGCTGCCAGCCGGTGGCCCAGACGATGGCGCCGGCGTTCAGGGTCACCACCTCTTCCTGGTCGTCCAGGTTCACGGCGCCGTACTTGCAGGCGGCCTTGGCGCGCTCCGCGTCGGGGGTGCCGATGATGGAGGCATCGATCACATAGCGCTGGGGATAGGCCATGGCCGACGGCAGGTAGGCGGCCTTGATCTTGCCCAGGTTGTAGTTGAATTCGTCGGCGATCTCGCTCTGCACCGCCTTGCCGCACTCGCCGCAAGCCGTGCAGTTCTCGTTCACGTAACGGGGCTTGAGCTTGACCGAGACGCTGTAGTCGCCCTTGCCGCCGGTGATGCCGGTGACCTCGGCCAGGGTGAGCACCTGGATGCGCGGATTGGCCTTGAGCCGGCGCAGGTTGATCTCCAGGCCGCAGGTGGGATGGCACATCTTGGGGAAGTACCGGTAGAGCTGGACGGTACGGCCGCCCAGGTACGGGTTCTTCTCCACCAGCACGACTTGCTTCCCGGTTTCCGCCGCTTCAAGCGCCGCGGTCATGCCGGAGATGCCGCCGCCCACGACCAGAATGGTCTGGTTGGTCGCCACTACTGACGTCATGTATCGCCTCCGATGGGTGAATACTTGAGGAAATTCAAGCGCGGACAGGCATGAAACCAGCCCGACAAATAGGGCTGAATGTTACCCGTAAAGACCCCGCCGCCGCGACACAGGTTTAATCGAAAGTTCTTATGTACGAATAGACTGGGTAAATCCGAGCCCCACCAGGGGACTCTAGAAACCGACGGGCTAGGCCAACTTGTTCCTTTGGGCCTGTACCTTGTCCAGGGTGGCGACGAAATCCGCCAGGCGCTTGCGCTCCTGCTCCACCACCGGGGCGGGGGCCTTGTCGACGAAGGCGGGATTGGCCAGCTTGGCGTTGGCCTTGGTGATCTCGCCGGTCAGGCGCGCGATCTCCTTGTCGATGCGGACGATCTCCGCCTCCCGGTCCACCTCGATGTGCAACATCAGGCGCCAGTCGCCGACGATGGCCACGGGGGCGTCGCCCTCCGGCAGCACAGCCACCGGCTGCACCTCGGACAGGCGTCCCAGCATCTGCATGTAGGGGCCATAAATCCGCGCCCGCTCGGCATCCCCCTCCACATACAGGGGCACCTTCTGGGCGGGGGAAAGGTTCATCTCGCCGCGCAGGTTGCGGGTGGCGTTGATCAGGTCCTTGAGGCGCGCCATCTCCCCCAGCGCGGCCGCATCCGTGGAGGCGGCATCGGCAAGGGGGTAAGGAGCGAGCATGATGCTCTCACCCCGGGCGCCGGCCAGGGGGGCCACCGCCTGCCAGAGCTCTTCGGTGATGAAGGGAATGATGGGGTGGGCCAGACGCAGCAGGGTCTCCAGCACCCGCACCAGGGTACGGCGGGTGGCGCGCTGGGCGGCCTCGCCGCCATTGCCGATCTGCACCTTGGCCAGTTCCAGATACCAGTCGCAGTACTCGTCCCAGACGAATTCGTAGATGGCGCGGGCGGCCATGTCGAAGCGGTACTGGTCGAAGCCGCTGCTCACCTCGCCGATGGCCTGCTCCAGGCGGCTGAGGATCCAGCGGTCGGCGAAGCTGAACTCCAGGGGCAAGGCCTCGTCCAGGCCCGTGTCCTGGCCTTCGCAGTTCATCAGCACGAAGCGGCTGGCGTTCCACAGCTTGTTGCAGAAGTTGCGGTAACCCTCGCAGCGGGCCAGATCGAACTTGATGTCGCGGCCATGGGTGGCCAGGCTGGCGAAGGTGAAGCGCAGGGCATCGGTGCCGAAGCTGGGGATGCCGTCGGCGAACTCCTTGCGCGTGGCCTTCTCGATCTTCGGGGCGTCCTTGGGGTTCATCAGGCCGGCGGTGCGCTTGGCCACCAGGTCGTCCAGGGCGATGCCGTCGATCAGATCGATCGGATCGAGCACGTTGCCCTTGGACTTGCTCATCTTGTTGCCGTGGGCGTCCCGCACCAGACCCGTTACATACACCTCCTTGAACGGCACCTTGCCGGTGAGGTGCAGGGACATCATGACCATGCGCGCCACCCAGAAGAAGATGATGTCGAAGCCGGTGACCAGCACCGAGGTGGGCAGGTAGTGCTTGAGTTCCCAGGTGTCGTCCGGCCAGCCCAGGGTGGAGAAGGGCCATAGGGCGGAGGAGAACCAGGTGTCCAGCACGTCCTCGTCGCGGCTGATGTCGCGGCCGCCGGCTTGCTTCTTCGCCTCGGCCTCGCTGGCTGCCACATAGATGTTGCCGTCGGCGTCGTACCACGCCGGGATGCGGTGCCCCCACCACAGTTGGCGCGACACGCACCAGTCCTGGATGTTGTCCAGCCACTGGCGGTAGGTGCTGGTCCAGTTCTCCGGCACGAATTTCAGCTCGCCCGAGTCCACCGCCGCCAAGCCCTGCTTGGCCAGGCCTTCCATGCTCATGAACCACTGGTCGGTGAGCATGGGCTCAATCACCGCGTGGGTGCGGTCGCCGCGCGGGATCATGAGCTTGTGGGACTTGGCGGAGACCAGCAGGCCCTTGGCCTCCAGCTCGTCGAGGATCTTCTGGCGCGCCACGTAGCGGTCCAGGCCCTGGTACTCGCTGGGCCCGAATTCGTTGATCTTGGCGTCCAGGGTCAGCACGCCGATAGCCGCCAGCTTGTGGCGCTGGCCCACCTGCCAGTCATTGAAGTCGTGGGCCGGGGTGATCTTCACCACGCCGGTGCCGAAGGCCTGATCCACGTAGTCGTCGGCGATGATGGGGATGGTGCGCTCCGCCACCGGCAGGCGCACGCTCTTGCCGACCAGGTGCCGGTAGCGCTCGTCCTCGGGATTGACCGCCACGGCGGTGTCGCCCAGCAGGGTCTCGGGCCGGGTGGTGGCGACGGTGAGGAAGCCGGAGCCGTCCTCCAGGGGATAGTTGATCTCCCAGATGAAGCCGTCTTCTTCCGTATTCACCACTTCGAGATCCGACACCGCGGTACCCAGCACCGGGTCCCAGTTCACCAGGCGCTTGCCCCGGTAGATCAGGCCCTCGTTGTAGAGGCGCACGAACACCTCGGTGACGGCCTTGGACAGGCCCTCGTCCATGGTGAAGCGCTCCCGGGACCAGTCCGGCGAGGTGCCCAGGCGACGCATCTGGCGCGTGATGGTGGAGCCGGAGTGCTCCTTCCATTCCCACACCTTCTCCAGAAACTTCTCCCGGCCCAGGTCGTGGCGCGTGATCTTTTGCGCGTCCAGTTGCCGCTCCACGACGATCTGGGTGGCGATGCCTGCGTGGTCGGTGCCCGGCTGCCACAGGGTGTTGTCGCCGCGCATGCGGTGGTAGCGGGTCAGGGCGTCCATCAGGCCGTGCTGGAAGGCGTGGCCCATGTGCAGGGTGCCGGTGACGTTGGGCGGCGGCAGCATGATGCAGTAGAAGGGCTTGTCCTCCGCCCGGCCCATGTCGAACCAGCCGGCGGATTCCCATCGGGCATACCAGTGCTTTTCGATGGCGTGGGGTTCGAAGGATTTTGCGAGTTCCATGCTGCGGTCCTGAAAAAAGCACAAGACGCGGTGCGTTGCCGCGCCCGCGCCTTGCTGGGTCAATTTGGCGAAATTATAAGTGCTCGGCCGGCATCGGCGCTCACTGCTTGTCGCCGCCCTGGCCCAACTCTTCGCGCACCACCTTGCGCACCACTTCTTCCAGTCGCAACTGTTGGCGGATGAACAGCTCGGTCAGGCGCTGCTCCATGGCCCGCACCAGGCGCTCCAGCTCCCGCGTCGACGGCTCGGCATGGCCGGGCCGGTCGCCC
>JBGSHR010000097.1:0-4594 GCA_041752155.1 Thiobacillaceae bacterium
CCGGCGACACCGGCAAGCAGATCAGCGCGCGGGTCGACGGCATGAGCAAGGCCATCCAGGACACCGTGCAGATCGCCGAACACTATGCGGCCCAGGATGCCCGGGCCATGAAGGATTCCGGGGAACTCATCGAAGGGGTGCTGCACGTGTTCCGGGGCGCCGTCGGGCAACTGGCCCAGGCCGCGGAACAATTCCAGCAAGAGGGCCAGGGGGTTCAACAGACCGTCTCCGGGGTCATCGTCTCCCTGCAATTCCAGGACCGGGTCAGCCAGATCCTGCGTCACATCATGGACGACATGGCCCGCCTGGAATGTGTGCTGGGCGAGGCGGCCCGCCATGGCGCCCGGGGCGAGACCGCGCCGGGGATCGAGGTCGACGCCTGGCTCGACGCGCTGTCCCGCACCTACACCACCCTCGAACAACTCGACAACCACCAGGGCACGCAAACCAACGCCCCGGGCAAGGCAGCGGAAATTACTTTTTTCTAGGAGATAGACATGGCCAAAACCATATTGATCGTTGACGACTCGGCATCCATCCGCCAAGTGGTGGGATTGACCCTGCGAGGGGCGGGCTACGAGGTAGTGGAAGCGGTGGACGGCATGGACGCCCTCACCAAGCTGGATGGACGCAAGATCAACCTCGCCATCAGCGACGTGAACATGCCCAACATGGACGGCATCACCTTCGTCAAGGAGATGAAGGCCAAGCCCGCCTACAAGTTCACCCCGGTGATCATGCTCACCACCGAAGGCGGCGAGGCCAAGAAGCGCGACGGCCAGATGGCCGGGGCCAAGGCCTGGGTGGTCAAGCCGTTTCAGCCCGCCCAGATGTTGGACGCGGTCTCGAAACTGATCCTGCCCTAAGCACCGGGAGCCCCCATGGAACTCAGCAGCAAACACCACGATGACCGGCTGCGCGTGCATGCCGCCGGCGAGATGACCATCTACCACGCCGCCGACCTCAAGCCCGCGCTCCTGGAGATACTGGACCGCAGCGACGCCATCGAGCTGGACCTCTCGGGGGTCAGCGAACTGGATACCAGCGGCGTGCAACTGCTCATGCTGATGAAGCGCGAGGCGGTGGCGGCCGGCAAGTCCTTGGCGCTGTCCGGGCACAGCCCGGCGGTCTTGGAGGTGTTCGAACTGCTGGGCCTGGGCGGCTGGTTCGGCGACCCCCAGGTGCTGCCGGCGAGCGCGAAGGGGAGGGCGGCGGCATGAATCTGGATCTGGGTGAAGCCCTGCAAACCTTTTTCGCGGAAAGCCGCAGCCTGCTCCAGGACATGGAGGAAGGCCTGCTGCGCCTGGAAAACACCCCCGACGACGCCGAGGCGATCAATGCCGTGTTCCGCGCCGCCCACACCATCAAGGGCTCCGCCGGGCTGTTCGGCCTGGACGACATCGTTGCCTTCACCCACAAGGCGGAGAACGTGCTGGACCGGGTGCGCAACAACGAGCTGCCCCTGACCGAGGGCCTGATCGGCCTGTTCCTGGCCTGCCGCGACCATATCGAACGGCTGCTGGACATCACCGTCGACGGGACGGAAATGGACACGGACAGCCGCCGTCAGGGCGAGACCCTGGCAGCCCAACTGAGCCAGTGCATGGGCAATGACGCCACCACCCTGCCCGCCGAGACGGAAGCCCCGGTGCAAAGCGTGGGCGGCGGCCAGATGGCGGGGGATACCTGGCACATCTCCCTGCGCTTCGGCCAAGACGTGCTCAAGAACGGCATGGACCCCCTGTCCTTCCTGCGCTACCTGGCCACCCTGGGCGAGATCTGCCACCTCACCACCCTGGCCGATGCCCTGCCGGTCGCCGCCGAAATGGACTCGGAGTGCTGCTACCTGGGCTTCGAGCTGTGCCTCAAGAGCGAGGTGGACAAGGCCCGCATCGAAGGCGTGTTCGAGTTCGTGCGCGACGACTGCCAGCTCCACATCCTGCCCCCCGGCAGCCGGGTGGCGGACTTCATGCAGCTGATCGAGACCCTGCCCGAGAACAACACCCGCCTGGGCGAGATCCTGGTGGCCTGCGGCGCCCTGACCCAGCGCGAGCTGGACGAGTCCCTGTCCATCCAGGAATGCGAAAGCGCGCGCCAGGAAGCGCCGCAGCCTCTGGGCGAGATCCTGGTGGATCGCCAGATGGTGCAGCCGGAACTGGTGGACGCCGCGCTCTCCAAGCAGAAGGAGGCGCGCAACCGCCAGGCCCAGGAGGCCCAATTCATCCGCGTCCACGCCGACAAGCTGGACAGCCTCATCAACCTGGTGGGCGAGCTGGTCATCGCCGGCGCCGGCGTCGGCTTGCAGGCCGCGCGCAACAAGGACGGGGTACTGATGGAATCGGTTTCCGGCATGGCGCGCCTGGTGGAGGAGATCCGCGACGGCGCCATGCGCCTGCGCATGGTGGAGATCGGCGAGACCTTCAACCGCTTCCGCCGCGTGGTGCGCGACGTGTCCAAGGAACTGGGCAAGGACATCGAGCTGGTCATCAGCGGCGCCGAGGCGGAACTGGACAAGACCGTGGTGGAGAAAATCGGCGATCCCCTCACCCATCTGGTGCGCAACGCCATGGATCACGGCATCGAGTCCGCCCAGGTGCGCCTGTCCCGGGGCAAACCGGCCCAGGGCACCATGCGTCTCAATGCCTTCCACGAATCCGGCGGCATCGTCATCGAGGTGTCGGACGACGGCGGCGGCCTCAACCGGGAACGCATCCTGGCCAAGGCCCGGGACAAGGGCCTGATCCAGGAGGGCGACAACCTGGCCGACGGGGACGTGTGGAAGCTGATCTTCGAACCCGGCTTCTCCACCGCCGAACAGGTTTCCAACCTGTCCGGGCGCGGCGTGGGCATGGACGTGGTGCGGCGCAACATCGAGGCCCTGCGCGGCACGGTGGAGATCGAAAGCCACGAGGGCCTGGGCTCCACCTTCCGCATCCGCCTGCCCCTCACCCTGGCCATCATCGACGGCTTCCTCATGGGCGTGACCGAGAGCCACTACGTGGTGCCCCTGGACATGGTGCTGGAGTGCGTGGAACTGAACACCTGCGGCGACGGCAGCGGTGATTGCGATTACCTCAACCTGCGCGGCGAGGTCCTGCCTCTGCTGCGCGTGAAACAACATTTCAATCTGGAAGGCCGTTCCAGCCGTCGCCAGAACGTGGTGGTGGTGACCGCCGCCGGTCGCAAGGCCGGTCTGGTGGTGGACGAGCTGAAGGGCGAATTCCAGGCGGTGATCAAACCCCTGGGGCAGATCTTCGCCCAGGTCCGGGGCATCTCCGGCTCCACCATCCTGGGCTCGGGCGAGGTGGCCCTGGTGCTGGATGTACCCACTTTGCTGGATGAGGCGGCCCGGGTCGGCTCATCGGGCGTCACGGTCTGATTTCGTTTTTTTTGCAACTTAGGAGATGGAAATGTTCAGCAATATGAAGATCGGTATGCGTCTGGGACTGGGTTTCGGCCTGGTAGTCGCCCTCATGACCATGATCGCGTTCCTGGGGATTACCCGCATGGCCAGCCTGAACGAAGGTGTCGAGCTGATGGTGAAAGACCGTTATCCCAAGACCGTCCAGGCCAACGACGTCATCGACAGTATCAACATCATCGCCCGGGCCATGCGCAACACGCTGATCATGGACGACAGCGCCGCCATCAAGAAGGAATTGGCTCGCATCGAGGATGCCCGCAAGGTCATTGTCGAGCGTGTCGGCAAGCTGGAGGAAACCATCAAGAGCGATGAGGGCAAGCGCTATCTGGCCAGCGTGAAGGAAGCTCGTGGCAAGTACGTATCCAGCCAGGACGAGTTCCTCAAGCTGATCGAGGCGGGCAAGCAGAGCGAGGCCAAGATATATCTGGTGATGGAAGTGCGAGACTTGCAGTTGGCCTACATCACCGCCGTGGGCAGCCTGATCAAGTACCAGAGCGAACTGATGGAACAGTCCGGCAAGGATGCCGCCGATCTGTATCAGTCCGCCCGCACCTTGATCCTCATCATCGCTGGTGTTGCGCTGCTCTTGGCCGCCCTGATCGGTTTCTGGGTGACCCGCAGCATCACCATCCCGGTTAACGAGGCACTGGGCGTGGCCAACCAACTGGCCGAGGGCGACCTCAACGTGCGCATCGAGGTCAAGGGCAAAGATGAAACCGGCCAGCTGCTGTCCGCCATGCAGGCCATGGTGGCCAAGCTGGCCCAGATCATCGCCGAAGTGCGCAGCGCCTCCGACAACCTGTCCTCCGCCTCCGAGCAGGTGTCCTCCACGGCCCAATCCCTGTCCCAGGGGGCCTCGGAGCAGGCCGCCAGCGTCGAGGAGACCAGCGCCTCCATCGAGCAGATGAGCGACTCCATCGCCCAGAACACCGAGAACGCCAAGGTCACCGACGGCATGGCCAGCAAGTCCTCGAAAGAAGCGGTCGAAGGCGGCGAAGCGGTCAAGCAGACGGTGACCGCCATGAAGTCCATCGCCGGCAAGATCGGCATCATCGACGACATCGCCTACCAGACCAACATGCTGGCCCTGAACGCGGCCATCGAAGCGGCCCGGGCCGGCGAGCACGGCAAGGGCTTCGCGGTGGTGGCGGCCGAGGTGCGCAAGCTGGC
>JBGSHR010000098.1:0-14296 GCA_041752155.1 Thiobacillaceae bacterium
AGTAAGGCCGCGCCCAGCACAAACATGCAGGCCGTTGTCGATGGCTAGGCCGTCCCAGTCCACCGTGCGCGCCCGGCCCCCCAACTGTTTGGCCGACTCCAGCAGGGTGACCGGCACGCCGGCCTCGGCCAACTCCACGGCGCAGGCCAGGCCGGCCCAGCCGCCGCCGACGATGGCTACCGGCTCGGGTCTTAGCCCCGCAGCCAAGTCTTCCATGCCAGCCAAAGTTTGCGCAGGGGGGTGAGGGAGATGCGCTGGCCCAGCACCGGATAGTCGGCGCGGCGGATTTCTTCCAGCAAGGTGCGATAGATGGCGGCCATGATCAGGCCCGGGCGCTGCGCCTTCCTGTCCGCTGCCGGTAACAGGGCCATAGCCGCGTCGTAGGTCTGGATGGCGCGCTGGTACTGGAACTCCATCAGGCGCTGGAAGGCGTCGGTGGCGTTGCCTTGCAGGAGGTCGGCCTCGCTCACGCCGAACTCGGCCAGCTCCGCCTGGGGCAGGTAGATGCGCCCGCGCCGGGCGTCCTCGCCCACGTCGCGCAGGATGTTGGTGAGCTGGAAGGCCAGGCCCAGTTTGTTGGCGTACTTCAGGGTGGCCCGGTCGGTGATGCCGAAGATCAGCGCCGCCACCTCGCCTACCACGCCAGCGACCCGGTGGCAGTAAAGATTCAGCTGCTTGAAATCGGTATAGCGCACGCGTCCCAGGTCCATTTCCATGCCGTCGATGATCTGCTCGAAGGCGTCCTGGGGCAGATGTAAGGGGGCGAGGTATTCCCCTAGGGCCACGGTGACCGGGTGTTCGGGCTGGCCGGCATAGAGCCGGGCGATCTCGTCGCGCCACCAGGCCAGCTTGACCCGGGCCAGAGCCGGGTCGTGGCATTCGTCGGCCACGTCGTCCACTTCCCGGCAGAAGGCGTAGAAGGCGGTGATGGCCTGGCGCTTGTCGGTGGGCAGGAAACGGAAGCTGTAATAGAAGCTGGAGCCGCTGGCGGCGGCCTTGTCCTGGCAGTACTGGTGCGGATTGATGCTCATCGCCGGAAGCGCTTAGTGGCGGCAACCGTTCGAGCCGCAACCACCTGTGCCGCAACCGCCCTGGCTGCGACCGGCTTGGCTTTTGTTCCGCCGGCTGGTGAACACGGCGCGCCGCAGCATGGTGGTCCAGTCGCGCCAGCCCAGGGTTGGGCGGTGCTGGAACACGTCGCCGCGGCTCTCATGCAGGTGGTAGAGGATGCGTTCGCCGCCCAGGATGATCAGGCGCATCTCCAGGCCGATGCGGCCCTTGAGGGCGCGGCCCAAGGGGGCGCCGGCCTGGAGCATGCGCCGGGCCCGTTCGATCTGGCCCTTCATGAATTGCTGCCAGAGGGCATCCGCCCGGCCTTCCGCGATCTGGCGCTCGCTGATGCCGAACTTGGCCATCTCGTCCTGGGGCAGGTAGACGCGGCCCTTTTGCCAGTCCTGGGCGATGTCCTGGAGGAAGTTGATGAGCTGCAGGGCCGAGCAGATACCGTCGGACCAGGCCTGGTGCTTGGGGTCCGTGTCGCCGTACAGACATAGCAACAGGCGGCCGATGGGGTTGGCGGAGCGCTTGCAGTAATCCATGACCTCGCCTAAATGGGCGTAACGGGTCTTGCCGCAATCCTGCTCGAAGGCGGACAGTAGGTCGTGAAATAGGGGGTAGGGCAGCTGGAACCGGCGGATGTGGGGGGCGAGTTCCCGGAACACCGGGTGGTCCACCGCCTCGCCGCGTTCCAGGGCATGCAGGTGGGCGTGATATTCGGCCAGTCGGGCCAGGCGTTCCTCGGCGGGGGCGTCGCCCTCATCGGCAAAATCGTCGGCGGTGCGGGCGAAGGCGTAGATGGCCCGCACCGGGGCGCGCAGGTGCCGTGGCAGGAGAATAGAGGCTACGGGGAAGTTTTCGTAGTGCCCGGAGTTGACTAAATTTGGTCGTTTCACGGATCGCATTTCAATAAAAACAATTACTTGCGTAATTTCATCGGCCGTTTTCCGGTGGCGGAAAATGGGGTGCGTAGTTTACACTTCGCAGGTTTCGCGAAAGTGGCGGAATTGGTAGACGCACTGGATTTAGGTTCCAGCGCCTTACGGCGTGGGGGTTCGAGTCCCCCCTTTCGCACCACCCTTTCCAGGTCGCATTCAAGCCATTACCCGGGTGTTTGGCGCGTTTCGTACACGACGTGGCGATGACGTGGCAACGCATCCTATTGGTTTTAAAGCAACTTGGGCGTGCATGAACTTGGCATGAATATTGATAGCTGTTTAAGGAAAACCTCATGACTGCAACCGTGGAAACCTTGGAAGGCCTGACCCGCCGTCTGACCCTTAACTTGAATATGGCTGAGATCGAGGCCGAGGCCTCCAAGCGCCTGGCCAAGGTCGCGAAGACCGTGCGCCTGGACGGCTTCCGTCCCGGCAAGGCGCCGCTGAAGATGGTCGCCTCGCGCTACGGCGGCGAGATCCATGGCGAGATCCTGGGCGAGAACCTGCAAAAGCAGTTTGGTCAGGCCGCCGAGAGCAACAAACTGGCGGTGGCCGGCTACCCCCGCTTCGCGCCGGCGGGCGAAGGGCAATTCACCGCGACTTTCGAGGTGTTCCCCGAAATCAAGGTGGGCGACCTGTCCCAGGTCAAGGTGACGCGTCCGGTGGTGGAAGTGGCCGAGGCCGATGTGGACCGCACCCTGGATGTGCTGCGCAAGCAACGCATCCACTACCACGCCGTGGAGCGCGCGGCCCAGGAAGGCGATCGCGTCCATATCGACTACCAAGGCCGCATCGATGGCGAGCTCTTCCCCGGTGGCGAGGCGAAGGACTTCCCCGTGATCCTGGGCGAGGGACGCACCCTGAAGGAATTCGAGGGCAGCCTGATGGGTATGAAGACGGGCGAGAGCAAGACCTTCGATGTGACCTTCCCGGCGGATTATTTCGCCAAGGAAATCGCCGGCAAGACCGCGACCTTCGAGGCCGCCGTGAAATCGGTGCACGAAGCCCACCTGCCCGAGATCGACGATGCCTTTGCCCACAGCCTGGGCGTAAGCGAGGGCGGTGTGGCCAAGTTGAGGGAAGAGGTCGCCAGCAATCTGAGCCGCGAGGCCAAGCGTCGCGCCATGGCCAAGGTGAAGGAGCAGGTGCTCAACGGCATCCTGGAAACCACCCGGTTCGATGTGCCCTCCAGTCTGGTGGCCATGGAACGCCAGGCCCTGATGGAGAAGGCCATGACCGACCTGAAGGCGCGCGGCATGAAGGAACAGGACATCAAACTAGGCGAGGAGATCTTCGAGCCCCAGGCCAAGCGGCGCGTCTCCCTCGGTCTGCTGATGGATGCCATCGTCTCCGAGAATGGCATTGCCGCTTCGGAAGAGCAGGTGCGCGCCATGGTGGACGAGTTCGCCCAGAGCTATGAAGACCCCTCCGAGGTGGTGGGGTGGTACTACCAGGACGCCTCCCGCCTCAAAGAGGCGCGTGCCCTGGTTTTGGAAGAGAATGTCGTCAACTGGGTGCTGGAACGCGCCCAGGTGACCGATGAGCCTACCGCGCTGGAAAAACTGATGGGGAATGTTTGATGAGCAACTGGACACAGGAGCCTTCCGCCCTGGGGTATATCCCCATGGTGGTGGAGCAAAGCGGACGCGGCGAGCGCTCCTACGATATCTACTCGCGCTTACTGAAGGAGCGGGTGGTGTTTCTGGTGGGGCCGGTAAATGACGTCACGGCCAATTTGATCGTTGCCCAGTTGTTGTTCCTGGAGTCGGAGAACCCGGACAAGGACATTTACCTGTACATCAACTCGCCCGGAGGCTCCATCACAGCGGGTATGGGCATCTTCGATACCATGCGTTTCATCAAGCCGGATGTATCGACGCTGTGCGTGGGCCAGGCCGCCAGCATGGGCGCCTTCCTGCTCTCGGCCGGCGCCAAGGGCAAGCGTCATGTGCTGCCCAATTCCCGGGTCATGATCCACCAGCCCCTGGGCGGCTATCAGGGCCAGGCCACGGATATCGAGATCCATGCCAAGGAAATCCTCTATCTTAAAAACAAGCTCAATACCCTGCTTGCTGAGCAGACTGGTCAATCTCTTGAAGTGATCGAGCGGGATACCGACCGGGATAACTTCATGAGCGCCGATCAGGCTGTGGCATACGGTCTTGCCGACAAGGTGCTGGCTAGCCGGAATGAATCCGCGTAAACTTGACTTGAATAATCGGGTATTTGTAACAGGACAGTAAACATGACGGACAAGCAAGGCGACGAAAAACTCCTCTATTGCTCCTTCTGCGGGAAGAGCCAGCATGAAGTGCGCAAACTGATCGCCGGTCCCTCGGTGTTCGTCTGCGACGAGTGTGTGGATCTGTGCAATGACATCATCCGGGAAGAGGTGACCAAGGCCTCCGATAAGGAGATGGGCGATAGTCTGCCCTTGCCGCAGGAGATCCGCGATGTCCTCAACCAGTATGTGATCGGCCAGGGCATGGCCAAGAAGGCCTTGGCCGTGGCGGTGTACAACCACTACAAGCGTCTGCGCCAACCTGGCGGAGTCAAGGACGATGAGGTCGAACTGGCCAAGAGCAACATCCTGCTCATCGGCCCTACTGGTTCCGGCAAGACCCTGCTGGCCCAGACCCTGGCCCGCCTGCTCAATGTCCCCTTCGTCATGACCGATGCCACCACCCTCACCGAGGCCGGCTACGTGGGCGAGGATGTGGAAAACATCATCCAGAAACTGTTGCAGAAGTGCGATTACGATGTAGAAAAGGCCAAGAACGGCATCGTCTATATCGACGAGATCGACAAGATCTCGCGCAAGTCGGACAACCCCTCCATCACCCGGGACGTGTCCGGCGAGGGCGTGCAGCAGGCTCTGCTCAAGCTGATCGAGGGCACCACCGCCTCGGTGCCCCCCCAGGGCGGGCGCAAGCATCCGAACCAGGAATACATCCAGGTCGATACCACCAACATCCTGTTCATCGTCGGCGGTGCCTTCAGTGGACTGGAGAAGGTGATCCGCAACCGCACCGAGAAGTCCGGTATCGGTTTCGGCGCCGAGGTGAAGAGCAAGGACAATCGCAAGGATCTGGGCGAGGTGTTCCGCATGGTGGAGCCGGAGGATCTGATCAAGTACGGTCTGATCCCCGAGTTCGTCGGCCGGCTGCCGGTGATCGCCACCCTGGAAGAGCTAGATGTCGAAGCCCTGGTGAAGATCCTGACCGAGCCGAAGAACGCGCTGTCGCGCCAGTTCGAAAAGCTGTTCAAGATGGAAGGCGTGGAACTTGAATTCCGCGAGGACGCCCTGGCCGCCATCGCCAAGCGCGCCCTCAAGCGCAAGACCGGGGCGCGTGGTCTACGCTCCATCATCGAGCATGCCCTGCTGGACATCATGTTCGAGCTGCCTGGCATGAAGGATGTGACCAAGGTGGTGGTGGATGAAAAGGCCATCACCGGCGAGGGCAAGCCCTTGCTGGTCTATGCCGATCAGGCCAAGCAGGCAGGTTGATCCTGTTTTCCCCCCGCCAGGTTGAAATCCGGCCTGGCGGCGTCATTTAGCTCTAACTGCACAGGCGGGACGACCGCCGGAGAACGCCATGAGCCAAACTACCCATTTCACCGATACCGTCTCCTTGCCGCTGCTGCCCCTGCGCGACGTGGTGGTATTTCCCCACATGGTCATCCCCCTGTTCGTGGGGCGCCCCAAGTCCATCAAGGCCCTGGAAACCGCCATGGACGCGGGCAAGCACATCCTGCTGGTGGCCCAGAAATCCGCCGCCAAGGACGAGCCCAGCTTCGACGACCTGTACGAGGTGGGCGCCATCGCCAGTATCCTGCAAATGCTGAAGCTGCCCGACGGCACGGTGAAGGTGCTGGTGGAAGGCAACCAGCGGGTCAACGTGGAAGAGTTCATCGACGAGGGAACCCATTTCGTCGGCCGCGGTACGCCCCTGCCGGAGACCGGCAATGATGATTCCGAGATCGAGGCCATGCGCCGCGCTTTGCTGGCCCAGTTCGACAACTACGTCAAACTGAACAAGAAGATCCCCCCCGAGATTCTGGCCTCCCTGGCCGGCATCGACGATGCCGGGCGTCTCACCGATACCATCGCCGCACACCTGCCCCTCAAGCTGGAGCAGAAGCAGGCCATCCTGGAAATGACCGACCTGAAGGCCCGCCTGGATCACCTCATGGGCTTCATGGAAACGGAGATCGACATCCTCCAGGTGGAAAAGCGCATCCGTGGCCGGGTCAAGCGCCAGATGGAAAAGAGCCAGCGCGAGTATTACCTGAACGAGCAGGTCAAGGCGATCCAGAAGGAACTCGGCGACGTGGACGAAAACGCGGATCTGGACGAGCTGGAAAAGCGCGTCAAGACCGCGCACATGTCCAGGGAAGCCCTGAAGAAGGCCGAGGCCGAGCTGAAGAAGCTCAAGATGATGTCGCCCATGTCGGCCGAGGCCACCGTGGTGCGCACCTACATCGAGACCCTGGCCAATCTGCCCTGGCGCAAGAAAACCAAGATCGGCAAGGATCTAGGCTTGGCCCAAGAGGTGCTGGACACGGATCACTACGGTCTGGACAAGGTCAAGGAGCGCATTGTCGAATACCTGGCCGTGCAGCAACGGGTGGACAAGCTGAAAGCACCCATCCTCTGTCTGGTGGGGCCGCCCGGCGTGGGCAAGACCTCCCTGGGCCAGTCCATCGCCCGGGCGACCAACCGCAAGTTCGTGCGCATGGCCTTGGGCGGCGTGCGGGACGAGGCCGAGATCCGTGGCCATCGCCGTACCTACATCGGTTCCATGCCCGGCAAGATCCTGCAAAGCCTGAGCAAGGCCGGGGTGCGCAATCCCCTGTTCCTGCTGGACGAGGTGGACAAGATGGGGGCGGATTTCCGTGGCGATCCTTCCTCCGCCCTGTTGGAGGTGTTGGACCCGGAGCAGAACCACACCTTCCAGGACCATTATGTCGAGGTGGATTACGATCTCTCCGATGTGATGTTCGTCGCCACCGCCAACTCCCTCAATATCCCGGCCCCGCTCCTGGACCGCATGGAGGTGATCAGGCTGTCCGGTTATACCGAGGACGAAAAGATCAACATCGCCCAGCGTTATCTGCTGCCCAAGCAGATGAAGAACAACGGCCTGGAAGAGACCGATCTGCATGTCTCCGAGACCGCCTTGCGCGACTTGGTGCGGTATTACACGCGCGAGTCCGGGGTGCGCAGCCTGGAGCGGGAGATCTCCAAGATCTGCCGCAAGGCCGTCACTGCCCAGGCCCTGAAAAAGGTCAAGGGAAAGATCAGCGTGACGCCACGCAACCTGGATAAATACCTTGGGGTGCAGCGCTACACCTACGGCATGGCGGAAAAGAACAACCAGATCGGCCAAGTTACCGGCCTGGCCTGGACCGAGGTGGGCGGCGAGCTGCTGACCATCGAATCCAGCATGATGCCGGGCAAAGGCGTCATCACTCGCACCGGCCAGCTGGGCGATGTGATGAAGGAGTCTATCGAGGCCGCCCGTACCGTGGTGCGCAGCCGTGCTCGTACGCTGGGTATCGCACCCGAGGTGTTCGAGAAGAACGATCTCCATATCCACATGCCCGAGGGCGCCACGCCCAAGGATGGCCCTTCCGCCGGCGCCGCCATCACCACCGCCATGGTGTCCGTGTTTGCTGGAATTCCGGTGCGCTGCGATGTGGCTATGACCGGCGAGATTACGCTGCGTGGCGAGGTGTTGCCCATCGGCGGTCTCAAGGAAAAGCTGTTGGCCGCGCACCGAGGTGGCATCAAGAAGGTGTTGATTCCTGAAGGGAACGTCAAAGACCTGACGGAAATTCCGGACAACATCAAGAACCGCCTGGAGATCCAGCCAGTCAAGTGGATCGAACAAGTGCTGGCGGCAGCCCTGGAACGTGTTCCAGAGCCGCTTGCAGACGATGCCGCAGTTGAAACTCCAGCACCGGCGCCGTCTGCGGAGGAGAGTCCGGCTGTAATCAAGCATTGACGCGGGGGTTGGTTCAGATTCCGCTTGACACCTGGTTTTTGGGGTTGCTATAAAGCCGCGGCAGGCTTTCCTGCAATGCCTTCATCCACTGAAAAAGGGGATTATGTGAATAAGTCTGAACTGATCGACGCTATCGCCGTGTCTGCTGACATTTCCAAGGCTGCTGCTGGTCGTGCTCTGGATGGCGCCATGGATGCCGTCAAAAAAGCCCTGAAAAAGGGGGACATGGTGACTCTGGTGGGCTTCGGCTCCTTCTACGTAGGCAAGCGTGCCGCTCGTTCCGGCCGCAACCCCCGTACCGGCGCCACGATTAAAATCAAGGCTGCAAAAGTTCCTAAGTTTCGTGCTGGTAAAGCACTGAAGGATGCATTAAACTAGCGGACTTTGTGACGGGTGCTTAGCTCAGTTGGTAGAGCGTCGCCCTTACAAGGCGAATGTCGGCGGTTCGACCCCGTCAGCACCCACCAGTCGGCAGTAGAAATATCGAATTAAGAGTTTTGGAGTGGTAGTTCAGTTGGTTAGAATACCGGCCTGTCACGCCGGGGGTCGCGGGTTCGAGTCCCGTCCACTCCGCCAACACAAGTAGAAAAGGCGAACGAGAGTTCGCCTTTTTTTTTACCAATTCGCTTGACTGATTGCTAAGCCCATCATGCTAGAAGCCATTCGTGAACGTGCCCAGGGTTGGATCGCCAAGGTCATCCTAGTCTTGATTACTATTCCTTTCGCGTTGTGGGGGATCGATTCCTACTTCTCCAACGGCGGCAAGGAAGCGCCCGCGGCCAAGATCGACAACAGCGAGATCAGCCAGCGTAGCTTCGCCAAGGCCCTCAAGGATCAGCAGGAGGCCATGGGCGGCAAGGTGGAGGAAAAGGCATTGCGCCAATTGGTGTTGGACCAGCTGGTCAATACCCAGATCCTGACCAACGCGGCGGACAAGGCTGGATTTGCCGTACTGGAACCCCAGGTCCAGGCGGTGCTGGCCGGTGTCGATACCTTCCAGGAAAACGGCCAGTTCTCCCCCGCCCGCCTGGAAGCCTGGCTCAAGTCGCGCGGCATGGGCCACGGCGAGTTGATGGCGTTGATCGGCAAGGATCTGCTCTTGAAACAGGTTCAGATCGGCTATGGCGAGGGGGCGCTGGTGGCCCAGTCCAGCGCGGAGCAACTGGCCGGTTTACTGGCTCAGCAGCGGGAGGTCAACGAGGTCATTTTCGCGCAAGAGGATTTCGCCAAATCGGTCAGCGTCGACGATGCCGCGGTCGCCGCGGAATATGCCGCCCACAAAGAGCAATACGCCACCCCGGCCCAGGTGCGCCTGAAATACCTGACCTTGTCGCAGGCCGCCATCGGCGCCGCTATCCAGGTCAGCGAGGCCCAGGCGCGCAGCTATTTCGAGGCCAATGCCAGCCGCTTTCAGGAGCCGGAACAGCGCAAGGCCAGCCACATCCTGATCAAGTTGGACCCGGGTGCCGATGCCGCCACGCGCCAAGCCGCCAAGGCACGCGCGGAGAAACTGCTGGCCGAGGTAAAACAAGCGCCGTCCCGCTTTGCCGAACTGGCGCGCCAGCATTCCCAGGACCCGGTCTCCGGCGCCCAAGGCGGGGATCTGGGCACCTTTACCCGCGACGCCATGGTGAAGCCCTTTGCCGACGCGGTCTTCAGCATGCAGCCTAATGAGATCAGCGGCTTGGTGGAGACCCAGTTCGGCTATCACATCATCCGCCTGGATGGCGTGGTGCCCGGCGCCAAACTGGGCTTCGAAGTGGTGAAGGGCGAAATCATGCAGGAGCTCAAACAGCAGGAGGCGCAACGTCGTTTCGCCGAGGTGGCTGAGCGCTTCAGCAATATGGTCTACGAGCAGGCGGACAGCCTGGAGCCCACGGCCAAGGAATTCGCCCTCAAGCTGGAAGAGAGCGCATGGATCGGCAAGGGTCAGGCGGAGCCGGCCATGTTGGGCAACGCCCGGTTGCTGGAGCAGGTGTTCAGCGAGGACAGCCTGAAGAAGCGCCAGAACAGCGAGGCCATCGAGGTCGCGCCGAACACCCTGGTGGCGGCCCGGGTGCTGGATTATCGCCCCGCCGGCGTGCGCCCCCTGGCGGACGTGGCAAACGAGATCCGCCAGCTGTTGAAGGCCCAAGAGGCGAAGAAACTGGCGTTGGACGCGGGTAACCGAGCCTTGGCGGCGGCCCAAGCCGGCCAAGTGCCGGTGGCCTTGTCGGCTCCCATGACCGTGTCCCGGATGCAGCCCTTGAATCTGCCCGGCGCCGCCATCAAAGCGGTGTTCCGCGCCGATACCGCCAAGCTGCCGGTTTATACCGGGGTGGAGACGGCGGAAGGCTACCGCTTGTACAGGATAAACCGGGTCAACGCCGTGGCGATGCAAGCACCCCAGGTCAAGCAGATGCGCAACGACTTGCGGCGCATGGTGGCCCAGGAGGAAATGCGTGCCTACCTGGAAAGCATGAAGGCGAAGGCCGAGATCAAGCTGGATCCCACCGCCCTGGAATCCAAGTCCGAATAAGCGACTCTGGTCATGAAAAAAGCCGGGCTTGCCCGGCTTTTTTCATTGGTGCACGGCTTTTAAATGGGCGCGGTGAGCGGCCCACTTCAATCCACCATCAGTCCGGGCGTGCTGTTGAAGCCGGCATCCACATAGCTGTTTTCGCCGGTAATGCCGCTGGCCAGATCGGACAGCAGGAAGGCGGCGGCATTGTCCACTTCTTTGATGGTCACGTGCTTGCGCAAGGGGGCGTGCTGCTCGCCCCAGGCCAGCAGCTTGTTGAAATCGGCGATGCCGGATGCGGCCAAGGTCCTGGATGGGGTCGGCGGAAATGCCGTTCACGCGGATGCACCGGGGCCCAGGCTGGCGGCCAGGGAATAGACGCTAGACTCCAGGCTGGCCTTGGCCAGGCCCATGACCCGCTCCCTGACTTTTTCTCCCTGGTAGGTAAAGGCCAGTTCGGCGCCTTCCCGGTGGCAACGCCGGGCCACGCCGTAGGCGATGGAACGGTTGCTGATCATCCCCGTGATCAGGATTTTTTCCCCGGGCAAGAAAGCCCATGTCCCCGACCCTGTGAGCAAAACGGCGAAATTATACCTATCTGGCTGCACCGGCCGGGTGACGGCGCTACCATTGCCTATCCGGAACCTGGAGTAGGACATGAGCGCAAAGATCATTGCCGTGGTGAATCAGAAGGGGGGGGCAGGCAAGACCACCCTGACCATGTTGTTGGCCGGGAGTTTGGGTGATCGGGGCAAGAAGGTGCTGGTGGCCGATGCCGATCCCCAGAATACGGCGCATCACTGGGCGAGCATGGGCGAGCACTTTCCGGCGGAAGTGGAGGACGTGGCCGGCGAGGAGGGCAAGCTGCACAAGGCCATTCGCAAGCGGTCGGAACAGTTCGACTACATCGTCATCGATAGCCCTCCCGCCGCCGCCGCGCCGGTCACCTTGAGCGCCCTGCGCGTCGCCCATCTGGCCCTGGTGCCGGTGATCCCCTCGCCCTTGGATCTGTGGGCCTCGGTGCGCATCCGCGAGGCCATCTTCGAGGCTAGGCGCAAGAACCCGGACCTGGATTCGCGTCTGGTGGTGAACCAGATGCAACCCAATACCCTGCTGGCGCGCGAAGTGTTGAGCATGTTGCCGGAGTTCGGCATCGCCCTGATGACGGCCAATCTCAAGTCCCGCACCGCCTACCGGCAATGCGCCGCCCTCGGCACCAGCATCGCCGCCCTGGGGTCGCGCGCCACCCTGGCGGCATTGGAGGTGGATGCCCTGCGCCGGGAAGTGGAACGGCTGCTGCGGGGGCGTTGAGGGATGGGAGGGCGCTATACCCTGATCGACCTGCTGCGTCATGGCGAACCGGAAGGCGGGCGCAGATACCGGGGGCAGATCGACGACCCGCTCTCGCCCAAGGGCTGGGAAGAGATGCGTGGCGCGGTGGCGCGGCCCCAGCCCTGGCAGGCCATCGTCAGCTCTCCCCTGGCGCGCTGCCGGGCCTTTGCCGAGGTTCTGGCCGAAGAAACAGGGCTGCCACTCGATTTCGAGCCCCGCTTCAAGGAGGTGGCCTTCGGCGCGTGGGAGGGCAAGACCCCCGCGGAGTTGAAAGCCGTCGATGCGAATCAGGTGTTCAACTTCAAGTGCGACCCAGTAAGTTACCGCCCGCCCGGCGCCGAGGCCCTGGCGGATTTCTACGCCCGGGTGGCCGCGGGTTTCGACGATCTGGTCGCCGCCCAGGCAGGCAAGCACATCCTGGTGGTGGCCCATGCCGGGGTGATACGCATGGTCATGTGCCGAGTGCTGGGCATCCCGCCGGAGAACGCCTACCGCATTCAGGTGGCCTCGGCCGCCATGGCCCGTTTCCGCATCGAGGAAAAGCAGGGCAAGCGTCTGGAACAGCTGCTGTGGCTGGACGAGGGACAGGGGGCGGAATGAGTCTCCTCGCCTGGTACGATCAAGCCGTTGTATCCCCGCCACCGTGTGCGGAGAATCCCACGCCGTAGCCAGTCGGGTCGCCGCATGACCCAAACCCACAACGAATCAAGACGAGAAGGAAACGCACCGTGAAGAGAGCGCTATTGCTGTTGCTGGCTGCCGTGCTGGGCACCCAGGTCCAGGCCGCCGCGATACCCACCCCCAAGGTGGTCAAGGTCAACGACCGCATCTACGCCCTGCTGGGCCCCATGGAACTGCCCAACAAAGAGAACCAGGGCTACATGGTCAACAGCACCCTCATCATCGGCGACCACGGCGCCATCCTGGTGGATACCGGCTTCACCGATGAGATCGGCGCCCATCTCGCCAAGGCCATCGCCAAGATCACGCCCAAGCCGGTCGTCCACATCATCAATACCCATCACCATGGCGACCATACCTTCGGCAATGCGGCTTTTCCCCAGGCCAAGGTCATCAGCTCGGAGATGTGCCGCAAGCTGTTGATGGAGGGCGAGGCGGATTGGCTGGCGACGGTGGAGAACGCGGTCGGGCGCAAGTTTCCCAACACCCATGCCGTGCCCGCGAGCCAGGTCTATGCCCGGAACAGCAAGACCGAACTCACCCTGGATGGCGTCAAGATGGTGTTCTGGGTGCCCGAGGCCGCCCACACCCAGGGCGACATGATGGTCTGGCTGCCGGATGACCAAGTGCTGCTGGCCGGGGACATCCTGGTGAACGAGGTCACCCCCAATTTCCGCGATGCCCAGGTGAAGGAGTGGATTCATGCCCTGGCCCAGATCCAGGAGGTGCCGGCCAAGACCGTCATTCCCGGCCACGGGCCGCTCATGAGCCTCACGGACGTCGCCGCCATGCACGCGCGCATGGCCAAGCTCTATGCCGGGATCGAGGCGGGCTACAAGGACGGTCTGACCGACAGTGAGATCCGCAATAAACTGGATCTGAGCGCTTGGCAGAAGCTGCACCACTTCAAGGAACAGATGGGGGGCAACATCAACAAGGCCTACCTGGAGGTGGAAGCGGCCGCTTTTTAAGCCGGCCGGCCTCCGTGCGCAGTGATGTGCCCGGAGCACGCGCCCCGGGCCTGTCTCAGTACTGGGCAGCGGGCGCGTAGCCCGGCAGCGGGAAGGGCATCAGCATGGGATACCCGGACGGCATGGGCCACTGGGGCAGCGCCATGGGCGGGAAGGCCGGGAAGGCCATCTGTGGGACAGCCATGGGTGCCGTGGGCGCAACGGTTATCGGCGCCGCGGGCATGGGCATGGCGCCGCCGTACATCGGCTGCATGAAATTGCCCATGGTGGGGCCGTAGCTCTGGGGGGTGGCCATGGTCGCCAGCCAGTTGGCATACCAGTTGGGGTTCACCGGCGCGGCGGCCATGCCCGCCAGGCGCGGGTCCATGACCACCATGCCGGTACGCTGGTATTGATTGGGATTGAGGGCATTCATCATCGGGGCCAGCAGCTTGGGGTCCATGGGGGCCGAAAGCCAGCGCATGAGCTTGCCCGGGTCGGTCATGGTGTAGTTGATGGCATTGAGAAACTGGGGGTCCGTCAGGGCCTGGGCCCAGGCGTTGAGGGTGTTCGGGTCCATGGTCCGGGCGTAGTTGGTGTAGGCCCTGGGGTCCATCAGGCTGGTCATGGACTGCATGTACTGGTTCGGGTCCTGCATGGCCTGGGCCGCGGCCATCAGAAATTCCGGCTCGGAGATGGTGGCGAGGGCGGCCACGAACTTCTTCGGGTCCACCACCATTTCCGCGTTGCGGGTGAAATCCGACAGGTAGCGCACCCATTCCTCGGTGGTCCTGGGCATGGTGTCGGCGCCCGCGCTCGCCGCCTGGGCCG
>JBGSHR010000099.1:0-1734 GCA_041752155.1 Thiobacillaceae bacterium
GGCCTCGCCGGCGGCGCGCACGTCGCGCTCGTTGGCGCGCGCCAGGGAGCAGACGGTGGAGGTCTTGATGATGCCGGCGATGTTGCGGATCGCCTCGGCGTCGCCGGGACTGGCGGCGGCGAACCCCGCCTCGATGACATCCACCCCCAGGCGCTCAAGCTGGCGGGCGATGCGGATCTTCTCGTCCTTGGTCATGGCGGCGCCCGGGCTCTGTTCGCCGTCGCGCAAGGTGGTGTCGAAAATAATCAATCGGTCTTTCATGGCGTGCTCCATACGCTCACCCGCCCAATCCGGGGCGGCCGGTAATCTGGCTTGGTCTTGCAAAGGGGGGAAAAGAGATCAGTGCCCGCGCCGGGGCAGCAGCAGGCGGATGGCGTAACGCACCTGGGAGAAAAACGGGACGGGACGGAAATCTTCGCGCATGGGGCTGAATATAAACGGCTATTTATCGCCGGGCAAGGCTTCCGGCGGTTTGCGGACAATCCGCCGCCGTACCCACAGCCCATAGCCCGACAAGCCATACGCCAGAAACAGCAGGAACAGCACGATGGGCGGGTCGATGGACACCAGGCTGAACGAGAGAGCGATCAGGACGATGACGATGAACGGCACGCTGCGCCGCAAGTTGACGTCCTTGCCGCTGTAGTAGCGTAGGTTGCTGATCATGGTGAGGCCGGAGAACAGGGTCAGGCCCCAGGCCAGCCAACGCACCTCGCTGCCGCTCACCTGGTTATCCACCATGGCCCAGACGAAGCCCGCCAACAGGGCCGCCGCCGCCGGACTGGGCAGGCCCAGGAACCAGCGCTTGTCCTGTACCGCCAGCATGGTGTTGAAGCGGGCCAGGCGCAGGGCCGCGCCGGCGCAATAGACGAAGGCGGCAATCCAGCCCAGCTTGCCCATGCCGTTCAGGGCGAAGCTGTACATCACCAGGGCCGGCGCCACGCCGAACGACACCATGTCGGAGAGGGAGTCGTATTCCGCGCCGAACGCGCTCTGGGTATTGGTGAGACGCGCCACGCGGCCGTCCAGGCCATCCAGGATCATGGCCACGAAGATGGCCACGGCGGCCTGCTCGAAGCGGCCGTTCATGGCCTGGACGATGGCGAAGAAGCCGGCGAACAGGGCGCCGGTGGTGAACAGGTTGGGCAACAGGTAAATGCCCCGACGCCGGGGCTTGACCTCGCCCTCGTCGGGTACCGCGTCCTGTTCCGTCACCGGATCGTGGGGGTCCATGTTCAGCGGGTGCTCAGAGTTGCGCCAGCACGTCGCTGGAGGCGCGCACCTTGTCGCCCAGGGCCACCCGGGGCTGGGCATCCAGCGGCAGATAGACGTCCACCCGCGAACCGAAGCGGATGAAGCCGTAGCGCTGGCCGCGCCGCAACTGGGCGCCCGGCTCCACGTAGCACAGGATGCGCCGGGCGATGAGGCCGGCCACCTGCACGCAGGTCACGTCCTTGCCGTCCGTGGTCTGTAACCACAAGGCATTGCGTTCGTTTTCCGTGGAGGCCTTGGCCAAGTCCGCGTTGAAGAAGGCGCCGGGGTGGTACCAGCGCCCCTTGACCTCGCCATCCACCGGGCTGCGGTTGGAGTGGACGTTGAACACGTTCATGAACACGCTGATCTTGAGGGCCTCGCGCTTGAGCCAGGGGTCCTCGGTCTTGGTCACCGCGACGATGCGGCCGTCGGCCGGGGACAGTACCAGGCCCTCCCCCGCCGGTGCGGGCCGCGCCGGAT
>JBGSHR010000100.1:0-6930 GCA_041752155.1 Thiobacillaceae bacterium
CTTTCCGGCTATGGGCAGGCGAGGGCGCCTGCGCTACCCCGAGCTACTCCCCGCCAGTCCTGGTGCAGGTGTAACGGGAAGCCGGCTCACTCGTCGTCGCCTAGCTCCGGGTCCCAGCCTTTTTCCCGGGCCGTGCGCATGGCGCGGTCGTAGAGTTCGGCATGGCGCTGGCGCAGCTCGGGCGGCAGGCGGCTGGGCAGGTTGCCGACCTTGTCCCATTCGGCCTGGACCTGCTCCATCAGGCCCTGCATGCGGCCGATGCCCCAGCCGGCGCAGTCCTCGGTTTCCGGGATCAGGCCGAACAGCCAGCCATCCAGCACGATGCGGCCCAATTGGGTGATGCCGTGCTTGTCGTTGTTGAGGCCGGGGTAGGTGTTTTCCATGTGCCCTTCTATTGGTTGCGAGGCTATCGGGTGAGGCCGGCATAAAGCAGCGGCAGCTTCTCCGGCAGGCGCTGCACATGATCGACGACCATGTAGTGCTTCTGGCCGAAGATGCGCGAGACGTAATTATCCGCGCGCGGGTCCAGGCTCATGCAATAAGTCGTGACGCCGAACTTGGCCACTTCCTCCACTGCCTTCTTGGTGTCCATGCGCAGGTATTGCGGGTCGCGCACGTCCACGTCGGCGGGCTCGCCGTCGGTGATGACGATGAGCAGCTTCTTGGCCGAGCGTTGCAATTGCAGGTGATGGCCGGCGTGGCGGATGGCGGCGCCCATGCGGGTGGAGAGCTGGCCGGTCATGCCGGCGAGCCGGGCCTTGGGCGTTTCGTCCCAGTGCTGGTCGAAGTCCTTGAAGCGGGTGTATTCCACGTTGTGGCGGCCGTCCGAGCAGAAGCCGTGGATGGCGAAGGGGTCGCCCACCTTGGCTATCGCGTCGGCCAGCAGCACGCAGGCCTGACGGGTCAGGTCGAGCACGGAGTAGTCCTGATCCTGCACGGTCTCGTTGGTGGATTCGGACAGGTCCAGCAGCACCAGGATGGAGAAGTCCCGGGTTTTCCTGACGCTGCGCATCATGATGCGCGGGTCCGGCTGGTTGCCCAGGCGGATGTCGGTGAAGCTCTGGATGGCGGCGTTGATGTCGATCTCGTCGCCGTCCTCCAGTTTGCGGATGCGCTGCACGCCCTGGGGCTGCATGGCGTCGAGCAGGAACTTCATGCGGTGGATCTCGCGCTTGTACTGGGCGGTGATGGCGTCGATGACCGCCAGGTCGCCGGCCTTGGCGCGCTTCTCCAGCACCGTGGCCCAGGCCGGGCGTTCCAGCTGGATCTGGTAGTCCCACTCGGAGTAATGGAAGGGATCGGACACCGGCTCCTTGCCCTCCATCTCGTTGAAGGACTTGCCGTTGCTCTCGTCGCCGATGTTCTCGTAGGGGAACAGCTCGCTGCCCAGCACCCAGATCTCCTCGGCATCGTCGCCGGCGGTCTCCACGTCGATCTCGTTGGCCATCTCCATCACGTTCACATACTTGCGCACCTGCTTGATGGACTCGTAGCCGGCGCCGGCGGCCTTGTTGAAATCGAATTCCTCGAAGGCCCAGAAATAGCGGTTGTCGTCCCGGTACGGCGCGCTGAGCAGATCGCTGCGCGGGTTGAAGGCGATCCGCTTCTCGCCCAGGCGATGGGCCAGTTGCACGCCGATTTCCCATGACGTGTGGTTGCTGTCCAGCCGGTCCTGGGCGTTGGCGAACAGCACGCGCGCCTCGGCGATCCAGGGGTCGTTGTCCTGGTAGGTTTCGTCCAGCAGTGCGCGGGCGAGACGATTCAGATAGTCGCCGACGCTGGCGGTCATGGCCGGTGTCGCCGTGTGCAGCCGGCTCCAGAGTTGCTTCAGGCCGGGGAAGCGGCGGATCGCTAGGGCCTCCACCCGGGCGTCCTCAATCACCGAAATCACCGCCATCTGCATGGGGTTCAGGGACTCGGCGGAGATCGGCTGCCGGGTTTCGACGATGTGGGCGGCGGAATGGGCGGCGGTGGCGCGGTACAGCTCCAGGCCGGATACCACGCCCCCCTCTCCCGCGGGCGGGAGAGGGGTTGGGGGTGAGGGGCTACCCTTGTCGCCGACGCCGGCCCCCTCATCCCCGGCCCTTCTCACCTGCGATGACGATGTCCCGCCTGCGGGAGAAGGGAGAAAGTCATCGAAGGCATCCGGCAGGTGCAGCAGGTAGTCCTCGATATAGGGCCGGTAGCCCTCCCGGGATTCGAAATCGCCGGAGGTGGGGCGCATGAAGAAGTCCCGGGCCCACAGGGCGCGCAGATACATGTTGATGCGCCGCTGCACGTCCACCAGCAGGGTGCCTTTGCGCTCCTTCTGGAGCATGGCCAGGGATTCTTTCGACTCCAGGCCGAAGTAGCGGATCTGTTCCTCGTAATTGGTGCGGTGGGCGTGGGCGCCCCACAGGGCCCAGCGCCGCAATCCTCCTAACGTGAGCTGCTGGAACAGCAGCTCCAGCTTGTCCAGCATGGGCCGCACGCCGCGCGGCGCCTGGGCGATCAGGGTGTTGATGAATTGCAGATAGTTGAGGAACAGCTGGGCGTCGCCCAGGCGGTTGGCGGCGGTGGGGGCGGTGGCGAGCAGCAGTTCGATCACCGCGCCGGAGGTCTTGGAGGCCAGCATCAGGGAGGCGGTGGCCAGGTCAGCCACCACATCCTCGCCCACCTCCTTGGCCACGCGCGGCGCCTGCTCGATCCAGGCCTCCACCAGGGAATCGCCCTTGCCCAGGCCGCGAATGGCCGAGACACCCTTGAGGTAATTGTCCAGACCGCGCGGCGAGAACACCTTGGCGGCCTCGTGCCAGTTGGCATACAGCGCCTCGCGGCTGTGGGGCGAGAGGTCTTCCAGCAGTTCGGTGTAGTCGGCGAGATTGAAGGACATCATCAGCTCCGTGGCCGGTAGGTTGGGCTGAGGCACGAAGCCCAACATTGCGGGGATGTGTTGGGCTGCCTTGCGTCAGCCCAACCTACGGGTGGTCAGAAGAACGTGCTCACCGCCGCGTCCAGGGCGTCGCGCATGTCGGGATCGTCGGTGATCGGCCGCACCAGGGCGACGCGGCAGGCGGCCTGGGGGTTGACGCCCTTGGCGATGAGCGAGCCGGCGTAGATCAACATGCGGGTGGACAGACCCTCGTCCAGGCCGTGGCCCTTGAGGTTGCGGGAACGCTCGGCGATGGACACCAGCTTGCCGGCGATGTCGGGATTCACGCCGGACTCATGGGCGACGATCTCGCTTTCGATGGCATGCTCGGGATAGGTGAAGTCCAGGCCGCCGAAACGCTGCTTGGTGGACTGCTTCAAATCCTTCATCAGGGACTGGTAGCCTGGGTTGTAGGAAATGACAATCTGGAAATCCGGGTGGGCGTGGACCAGTTCGCCCTTCTTTTCCAGGGGCAGCACCCGGCGGTTGTCGGTGAGGGGGTGGATCACCACGGTGGTGTCCTGGCGCGCCTCGACGATTTCGTCGAGATAGACGATGGCGCCGTGGCGGGCGCCGATGGCCAGGGGGCCGTCCTGCCATTCGGTGCCTTGGGCGCTCAACAAAAAGCGGCCCACCAGGTCGGAGGCGGTCATGTCCTCGTTGCAGGCCACGGTGATCAAGGGCTTGCCCAGCTTCCAGGCCATGTATTCGACGAAGCGGGTCTTGCCGCAGCCGGTGGGGCCTTTCAGCATCATGGGCATGCGCACCGAGTAGGCGGCCTCGTACAGCTCCACCTCGTCGGCGACGGGGCGGTAATAGGGTTCGGTTTCGATGCGGTATTGGTCGATGACAGAACTCATGACGAACTCCAGTTGGTCTCCCTCTCCCACCGGGATACCGAAGGGTAGAGGCTTTATCAGAGGGTCGGGTGAGGGAGCAACGCTGGGGTACGGAAAGGACATCCCCATTGCCAACGCGGCTCCCTCACCCCCTCCCCTCCCCCGGCGGGGGAGGGGAGGAAGACTTAAACCGTCTTGCCGCGGTAGATCACCATGGACGCGCCCTGGCTCTGGGCGAAGTTGTCGTAGCCGATCAGGCGCACGTGGTTGTTCGGGTTGGCCTTGTGGCAGGACTCGGCCTCGGCCAGCACGCGATCCACGTCGGTCTCGCCGAACATGGGCAGCTTCCACATGTACCAGTAGGAGTCCATCAGGTGCTCGGGCTCGGTGTGCTCGATGGCCGGGTTCCAGCCCTTCTTCACCAGATACTCCACCTGCTTCTTGATGTCTTCCTCCTTCATGGCGGGCAGGTAGGAGAAGGTCTCGAACTTGCGGCTGGCGGGGTCGCTCACCCGGCTTTTGTAATCCATCACTTCAGACATTTCATTTCCTTTCAGGGGTAGGTTGGGCTAGGCACAGCCGTAGCCCAACATCTCGCATCATTTCGTTGGGCTTCGCTTGCGCTCAGCCCAACCTACGGTCTACGAAGATCACTTGTGGGCGATGTCCAGCTTGTCGACGGTGTCGAACTCGAACTTGATCTCTTTCCAGGTCTCCATGGCGATCTTCAGTTCCGGCGAGTTCTTGGCCGCTTCGGTCAGGATGGTCTTGCCTTCCTTCTCGATGGCGACGCCCTTGTTGCGGGCTTCCACACAGGCTTCCAGGGCGACCCGGTTGGCGGCGGCGCCGGCGGCGTTGCCCCACGGATGTCCCAGGGTTCCGCCACCGAACTGCAACACCGAGTCGTCGCCGAAGATGTTGACCAGGGCGGGCATGTGCCAGACGTGGATGCCGCCGGAGGCCACCGGCATCACGCCGGGCATGGAACCGAAGTCCTGATCGAAGAAGATGCCGCGGCTGCGGTCTTCCTTGATGAAGCCGTCGCGCATGCAGTCGATCCAGCCCAGGGTGGCGTCGCGGTCGCCTTCCAGCTTGCCGACCACGGTGCCCGAGTGCAGATGGTCGCCGCCGGACAGGCGCAGCACCTTGGTGAGCACGCGGAAGTGGATGCCGTGGTGGGGGTTGCGGTCCAGCACGGCGTGCATGGCGCGGTGGATGTGCAGCAGCATGCCGTTTTTACGGCACCAGTTGGCCAGGCCGGTGTTGGCGGTGAGGCCGCCGGTCAGGTAGTCATGCATGATGATAGGCGCGCCGATTTCCTTGGCGTACTCGGCCCGCTCGTACATCATTTCCGGCGTCGGCGCGGTCACGTTCAGGTAGTGGCCCTTGCGCTCGCCGGTTTCGCGCTGGGCCTTCTCGGTGGCTTCCTGCACGAAGGTGAAACGATCGCGCCAACGCATGAAGGGCTGGCTGTTGACGTTCTCGTCGTCCTTGGTGAAGTCCAGGCCGCCGCGCAGGCACTCGTACACGGCGCGGCCGTAGTTCTTGGCGGACAGGCCCAATTTCGGCTTGATGGTGCAGCCCAAGAGCGGACGACCGTACTTGTTCATGATGTCGCGCTCGACCTGAATACCCTGGGGCGGGCCGCCGCAGGTCTTCACGTAGGCGATGGGGAAGCGCACGTCTTCCAGACGCAGGGCGCGCAGGGCCTTGAAGCCGAACACGTTGCCGACCAGGGAGGTCAGCACGTTGACCATGGAACCCTCTTCGAACAGATCGATGGGGTAGGCCACGAAGGCGTAGAAACAGGTGTCGTCGCCGGGCACGTCCTCGATGCGATAGGCGCGGCCCTTGTAGTAGTCCAGGTCGGTCAAGAGGTCGGTCCACACCGTGGTCCAGGTGCCGGTGGAGGATTCGGCGGCCACGGCGGCGGCCACTTCCTCGCGGTCCACGCCGGGCTGGGGGGTGATCTTGAACACGGCGAGGATGTCGGTATCCAGCGGCGTGTATTCGGGCATCCAATAGGTCTGGCGGTATTCCTTCACGCCAGCGTTGTAGGTCTTCACAGCCATGTGTCGCTCCTTGCAGGGATGTTGGTCGGTCCGACGGATCGGGGTGGGTTCCGATCCGAGGTGGACGCATCTTGGCGACACCGTGCCATAAATAACAGTCACGTTTTTCTATCAAGTCGATAGATGAAATGCTATGGTTATCCGTAGTTATCCGTAGCCCGGAGGAGCGCAGCGAGTCCGGGAAAGCTTGTTTTGATGACTCCCCCGGACCCACATCCTTGAGCTGATCGCCATGCGCCACCACACCACCTTCCGCCAACTGGAAATCTTCGAGGCCATCGCCCGCCTGGGCAGTTTCACCCGCGCCGCCGAGGAGCTTTACCTGACCCAACCCACCGTCTCCATGCAGATGAAAAAGCTCACCGACACGGTGGGCACGCCGCTGGTGGAACAGGTGGGCAAGAAGGTGGGGTTGACCGAGGACGGCCGTGATCTGGCCCACGCCACCCGCGAAATCTTCGCCATCCTGGACCAGTACACCATGTCGGTGGCGCAGCGGCGCGGCCTGGAGAAGGGCAAGCTCAAGCTCATGGCCATCACCACCGCCTCCTACTTCGCGCCACGCCTGCTGGGGGCGTTCGCCAAGCTGCACCCCGGCATCGACGTGAGCTTGCGGGTCACCAACAAGGAGCAGGTGCTGGCCAGCATGGCCGACAACCTGGACGACCTCTATCTGCTGGGACAGCCGCCGGAGGAGATGGACGTGATCGCCACCCCCTTCATGGACAACCCCATCGTCGCGCTCGCCGCTCCCGACCACCCCTTGGCCCAGGAAAAACACCTCTCCCTGGAACGCCTGGCGCAAGAACCCTGGGTCATGCGCGAGGCCGGCTCCGGCACCCGCAAGGCCATCGAACGGCTGTTCCTGGAGCACGGTCTGGAGATCCGCCCGCGCCTGGAGTTGGGCAGCAACGAGGCCATCAAGCAGGCCATCCTGGCGGGCCTGGGCATCTCGGCCCTGTCCTGCCACGCCCTGGTCCTGCACCAGCCCGGCCAGTTCGCGGTGCTGGACGCGGAGGGCTTCCCCATCCAGCGCCACTGGTACGCGGTGTATCCGGCGGGCCGGCAGATCTCGGTGGTGGCCCGGGCGTTTGTGGCGTTCCTGCTC
>JBGSHR010000101.1:0-1934 GCA_041752155.1 Thiobacillaceae bacterium
CCGAAACGCCAGGAGGCCCTGATCGGCAGCGCCTTCGTCCTGGCCGCCTCCCTGAGCCTGCTACTGCTGGCCGGCGACCCCCATGGCGGCGAACAGCTGAAGGACCTGCTGGTGGGCCAGATCCTGTGGGTCAACTACGGCGACATCCTGCCCATGGCCCTGGCCAGCCTCGCCGCCCTGGCCCTGTGGCGGGTGCTGCGCGTGGGGGAGCGGCCCCTGGCCTTCTACCTGGTGTTCGCCGTCATGGTCACCGCCTCGGTGCAACTGGTGGGGGTCTACCTGGTGTTCGCCAGCCTGATCTTCCCCGCCCTGGCAGTTCAGCGCCTGAGCGCCGGGCGCGGCCTGGTCCTGGGCTACGCCTTGGGGGGCATAGGCTACCTGGCGGGGCTGGCCATCTCCGCAGAAATGGATCTGCCTTCCGGCCCGGTGATCGTGCTGGCCCTGGCCCTGGCCGCCCTGCTCGCCCAGGTCGCGTCCCTGGGACGTCGCCCCGCGCTATCCTGAGCGGAACGGGGCTGTGCTTATAATTACGGTGTGACAAGCTTCACTCCAGCTTAAGTTTTAATCTGATATGCTGAATTTCCTTTAAAAATCATCTAAATCCACCAGTGTTCTCTTTTTTCCGCAAGGGCAAACCCGATGACCTGATGGCCTTCCTCAAAGAAGGCCAGCCGGAGCTCGGCCCTGGCCCGGCCTACAACCAGGCCAAGCCCATGGGGGAAGAGGACTATGGCATCGAGGTCCAGGAAGCGGTGGGCGGCCTGGCCCCGGAGTTCGAGGAAGCGGCGGTGCTCTACGCCAACGGCAAGATCGGCGAGACCGCGACCCTGCTGAACCGCTATCTGCTGGATCACCCGGACAATCGCGACCCCCTGCCCTGGTACATGCTGTTCGACCTGTACGAGGCCAGCGAACAATCGAACCCGTTCGAAGACGCCGCCGTGGATTTCGCCGTGAAGTTTGAGCGCTCCCCGCCCACCTGGTCGCCACGCGGCGCAGCCAACAAGGTCGCCACCCAGCCCGCGCCCCTGATGAGCTACGGCGAGAAATACGGCGCCCTGGAGCGGGTCAAACGTCCCCGTTTCATGGAGGAGGCGGAGCTGGCGCCCTATGTCCGCCTGGACCTGTCCAAGACCCAGTCCCCGGACGAGGACACCGCCCGCGCCATCCTCGACGACATCGTCCGCCTCAACGACATGTGCAAGCCGGTGGAGCTCATCGGCGGCCCCGGCTTTGCCGTGCGCCTGAATGCGGCGCGCCAGGGCGAGCGCCTGACCGAATCCGGCTGGTTCCTGTTCCTGGCCGTCCTGCAGCTCCTAGGCAAGGAAGCGGAATTCGAGGATGCCGCCGTGGACTATGCCGTGGCCTTCGAGGTCTCGCCGCCGTCCTACACGCCCCCGCCTCCCCTACCCAGCCAGACGGTCAAAACCACGGTGGAAGATCTGCCCTTGCCAAGCAACACCTTTGTCATGACCGGCATGATCGTCCCGGGCAAAGAAGGCCAGTTCCGCGAATTCAAGAAGTTCGCGCAAGGCAAGCAGCAGGTGGAAGTGGACCTGTCCCAGGTCTCCCGCATCGACTTCGCCGTGGTGGGCCTGCTGCTGGAAAATCTGATCGAACTCTCCCAGGAAGACTGCAAGGTGTTGTTCAAGGAAGGCAACGAGCTGGTCAACACCCTGCTGCAGATCGTCGGCGCCGGCCAGTTCGCCTCCATTCTCGGCCGCACCCGGGTGTAAGGAAGCGGCGGCGATGGAGCAATTCCGCGGCACCACCATACTTTCCGTGCGCCGGGGCGATGCCGTGACCATAGGCGGCGATGGCCAGGTGACCCTGGGCAACATCGTCATCAAGTCCGGCGCGCGCAAGGTGCGCCGCCTCTACCAAGAGAAGATCCTGGCCGGATTCGCCTGCGGCACGGCGGATGCCTTCACCCT
>JBGSHR010000102.1:0-15209 GCA_041752155.1 Thiobacillaceae bacterium
CCTCCAGGGCCAGGCTCACCGCCGGTCCCGCCACCAGCAGATCCGCGCTCTGGCCGGGGGCTTCCGGCTTGACCAGCAGGGAAACGCTCAACCCCGTGGCGGGGCTGAATTTGAGGGCCGGCGCGGCCGGCACGGACAGGCTCTGGGCACCGTCGAACTTGAGACCGCCACCGATGGCCGCCCCGGTCGTACGCACGCCATCGAAGGAACCCGCGTGGCTGGCATAGCCAGTGCTGTCCTGGGGCGCGCCGTCCTTCCCGGCGAAATGCTGAACCAGCACGAAGCTGGGGTCGTAGGTGCCTTTGGGATCGCTCGCCGCCGGCGCCTGCTCGTTGCCGTAATACAGCCAGACCTGCTGCTTGTCGCTGCCCCCCTCCACCCGGGGCACCTGCACCCAGACCAGGGCCTGCTCGCCCAGGCTGTCGAACTTCTCGATATGGAAACGCAGCGGCGTCTGGTCGTCGCCGGCCAGGAAACGCAAATCCGAGCCATCGACGTTGGCCGCTGCGAAGTCGAAGTTGCCGGTATGCAACCGCACCAGCACCGGCACGTTGGCCAAGCCCTCTTTCACCCCCGCTCCCGCGTCGGTGGTGTTGAGGGTAAAGGCCCGACGCGCGGTCCAGTCGTTGCTCCACCACGCCTGGGCGGGAAGCGTCACTAGCAAGATCAACAGGGAAAGCAGAATGCGCGTCATGGAGGAACCTGGCGGGACTGAACAAAGCCCGGGATTATCAGCTGGTGCTGTTACAGAGTCGTGAAGGCACTATGAGCCGAATGGCTCAGTGCTCCCCACTTGAGCCAAGGCGAGAGCGCCCATGAGAGCTATCCAGTCAAGCGCCGCACTACCGGAAATCGATATTCAGCAACCACTTGGCGGCAATCAATTTTCCACTCTCGTATCGGCATCACCGACATGGCAAGCCGACACAAGGCCAAGTTCTCATGCCCCCTGGGATCCACTGCGACGGCGCTGCTCATCTTCTCTTCGCTTTTTCTCCGTCTCGTCCAACTGCTCGGAAACGCTGGCCGTTCCATCACCGAATCCCAGCACCTCCACGGTAATGAAACTGGGCCGGAAATTCGCCATGGCCTGTTTCACCTTCTGGGCGGTTTCTTGAGCATCCTCGGATGAAGAGGCGATCGACGCGGTAGCATCGCTCGCAGCCTTGGCTGCATCACCGACGTTACCGATGCCGGACACACTCAGGCCGCTGGTGTCGACCGCAGCTGGCACGCCGACGGAGAGCCCCACCGAAACGATGTTGTCGGCACCGACTACGCGGTTGGCATCGACGAAGATGTTTCCGGAGGCGCGAATGCCCGCGTCACCCGCATCAATCTCCCCGTTGGGCGCGATCAGGTAGGCGTCGCCCGGCACGATGACGTCGCGGGCCAACAGCACACCGATACCTGCCCCGGAAATGGTGCTGGACAGATCGACTGTCAGGTTGCCGACGCTGTCGTAGCGATAGCGCGGCGGCGGCGCGGAAGATGAAGTCTTGGCGCCCTTGCCGGCATCAATGTCGCCATCCTTGCTGTAGAGCACCAAATCATCACGCACCAGTCTCTGGGCAGCCGTGCGCTCCAGTGTCTCTTCCCAGCCGAGCGTGAACACACGCGAGGTGTTGACCTTGAAATCGCCCTGCGTGTAAGAACGGATGCTGCCGCCGTTGACCGTGAACATCCCCAATGTGGAATCGGCTCGTTCCAGATCCGATGGCTTGCTCACCAGGCCGACCGTTGCACTACCTCCGGGAATCAGCAAGTTGATGTCACTCGCCTGTTCCGTACGTATCTGGCTGAAGAATCCACTGAAATCACCCTTGTAGGCGATTTTGGAGCCATCGCCATCGACACTGGGGAACATCCGAGCAATCGCCTTATCAGCGCGGCTGTAGCCGAGATCGCCCAAGACGTCGTAGTTGGACTGGTCTACTCCCCTGTAGGCGATGAGGCTGGCAACATCGGTGAAGAATCGTTCGAACTTCTCCAGGCTCGATGCCGGCAGCCCCACGCTTGCAAGCGTGGCGAGATAGCCAGCGGCAACGCCCTGCTGACCCAGCAATTTCAGCTCATCTAGCCCGAAGCCCATGCTGATGAGCTGCTTCATCAGACTCGCTTGGCTACTCGCCGCCTGCAATTCGGAAAAGAACAACCTTTCGGCGCGCACTTTATCCGGCATGTTCAAATACGCGGCCAGCGAGGCATCCCGCTCGGCGAGGGCCAACGCCGTCATCTGCGCCCGGTAATCGGGGTCTTCCAGCCGATCCAGCACTTCCTTGTAGCTCAGACCGGTGTTTGCCGGTTGCAGCAATGCCAGTCGCACACGCTCGTAATCCAGGAACTGGTTTTCCAGGGTGGCCAAAGACACCCCGCCGTTCTCCGCGTCGCCGTCCAGCAGAGCCTGATAATCCGGCAAGCGCGGACGCCCATCGCCATCGCTGCCCATGCCGACAAGCAACAGGATGTCTGCGCTGCCCACCGGCAATGCCGAGTTGGCCGTATTGCCGGTAGCGATAATCCCTTCCGTGTTACCCAGATCGAGGTTGCGCCCGGTGACGATTTCCAGGTTACCGGGGCCACTGATGCGTATGCCACGGCCGTTGTCCTTGAGCTTGCCGCTGTCAGTCGAACGGTTGGGTGCGAAGCGCACATCGCGCGCCGCCCAGATGTAGCTGGTCTGCTCGGCGTTCAGGTTTTGCGCGGTCAGAGACACATCGACGATATCCCTTCCGGCCAAAAACTCGACAGACTTGGGAAACGACAACCTTTGCCCCCCTGTCGAACTGTTACGTTTACTGCTGATGCTGCCGTTTTCCGCGTAGACCCGTACCGGATCAGGGTCGTACCAGGCCGAGCCGCCGGCATTGATGGCTTGGTGAACCGGTGTGGCGGCATGCAGGTCGGGATCTGTACTGGCTGAGTCGACGTTCAGCAATAGGTTCTTGCCGGTCGCGCCCTTGAAACTCGTAGCGGGATTGGCCAACGAGGGCAGCTTGGCGACATCCGCATCGGACATGTTCACCCCGCCATTGAACACCACGTCACCGCTGGCCAGCATATGCAACTGCCCGGTTTGGCTCGGATAGAGCGCGAACGAGTTGGCCACCTCAATGTCTCCGTTGAGGGCCGCAACCCGCACAGAGCCCGGATAGACGAAATAGCCATCTGTCGAGCCAGTCAGCACCAAGCCAGGCTGTTTCGAAGAGTTGAAAACATTGGCGCTCTTATTATTCAGGAGGACGTTCCCCTGCACGGACACCAGGTCCACGCTGCTGTTTGCCCCGTAGGTAAAGAAATAGCTATTGCTCAGGGAACCCTGGCTATCTTTACTAACCGCCCCACTCATGGGCACGACCGTGGGATTGAACACGCTTTCCACGGCCAGATCCCGACGGGCATAAACCTGCAACGGTGCCTCGCCGGTGGCCAGCAAGAGGTTGCGCCCATATTTGGATGCCTCGCTCCAGCCGTCCGCCGCTCCGGTCACGGCACCGATCTCTCCCCCGGACAGCACCCGGCCCTGGCCGCGCTGAACATAGAAGATGCCGCCGAGAATATCCCCAGAGGCCTGCACCTCCAGGCGCCCGCCACCGGTCTCGACCAACTCGCTGCCTACCTCCCCGTCACTGGAAAGATCTCGCGCCACGGTGGGTAGCGAGACCGACAGGTTGTCGATGTTCTCCCCGGCCACGATACGAACATTGCCGCCACCCAGGGCACCGACGCCCTGATTGAAGTAATTGAAATCGATGCCCCAAGTCAGCGTGGCGAGGATGTTGCCTTCCCCGTCCATTTCGCCACGCCGGACCAGCCACTTGTTCATGACCTGATCCGCCGCCGGCGCGTAAATGGAACCGCCAGCCTCGATGCCAAGGGCACCACCTGCTTCTGGGTAAACCACATTGTCGAACTTATCGTCGTCAGGGCGCCTGAATTCGGCTTCCAGCACGCTGGCGCGACCAGCCGTATAAATTACCGAAGCCGTATCGTAGGTGACCTTGTTGTTTGCCACGGAGCGGCCAATCTTGACATCCCCCCCGGCTGCGATCTGGATGGCGCCGGTCCCGGTGCGAATCAGCTTGCCGCCGTCCAGGACCAAGTCGCCCGTACCCTTGACGTATGCAAGGGGATTGGCCGCGCCCAGATCGGCGCCGGCGGTCAGAAGATAGGACCAGGAATCGCCGCCTGACAGGGTTCCCGCTGTCGTCGCATCGCTGAAACCATCGCTCAGGCTGCCCGAGAAGCGCAACTGGCCGGCCGATCGCAGGGTCAGGACACCTGGTTCGCCACCGAAACGGTAGCCGCTCAAATCGACATCACCGTTCACGACCAGATCGCCGTTACCGCGCCGCACTTCGGCGCCCGGCCGCAGATGCAGCACCGAGGCATTCCCCGGCGAAGCAAGCCGAGCCAGCGTGGCGGTGCCCTGCTCAGCCATGTAACGCAGGCTGTCCGCGTAGATACCGGAGAAATCCACCGTATCGGATGTGGCATTGGTCACCTGATTGGCGACCGCCTCGATCCGCGAAGCCCCGGCTATCGTGGCACCGATACCGCCCGCGCCATACGAACCAAATTGATCGGTGATCTTCACGTCCTCGCCGACGGCATGCTTGGCTTGCACTTCCCGCATCAGGTGGAAGCGGCTGCCATCGTAGTAGGCGTAGACGAAATCCTTGGCATTGATCGATCCGTTGGCCAATTCCGTGCCGCCATCCAGCAGGGTAGCGGCGGACACCAGCACATTGCCGCTGGCATCGAGGATATCCAGGGTGCTGCTACCGGTATTCTTGGTCTTGGCCTGGAAGGCAACGGTGAATCCCGCTGTGACTTGGCCAGCATCGGCCACGGTCACCTTGTACTTGTTGGCGCTTCCGGCATCCAGCGGGACGTTGGCCTCGGCGGCCAGACGGAATCGGACGCCATCATAGAAGGCATAGACGACATCTCCAGCCTTGAGACTGCCGGCGCCTATCGCCGTACCCGCCGCGTTGGTCAGGGAATAATCCTTGCTTCCAAGATTGATTTTGACGTTTTTGTTCGTGTTCGCCTGCGACACGGTGAATACCAATGTATCTCCCGCCTTCGGCTGCGCCACGTCCTGTACGGTGTAGCGATCCGTGGAACCAGCCGTCACTACTGCGTAGGTCCCGGCTGAAGGCGTCGAGACCTCGTGCGAACCGAACGAGGAATCGACCATGCGGAAATTGCTACCGTCCCAAACCGCATACACAGTGCCGTCGGCCTCGATACCTCCCGCAGCAACTTGCGCTCCGCCAGTCGTCAACAAGGCCTTGTTGGCCAGCGCCGAACCCGCATTGGCAAGTGTGATCCTGACGTTGCCGGTGTTACCCGCCGGCGCGACGAAACTTACCACCGTACCGGCTTGCAGGGAGGTGGTCTGCGTGGTCGCCCCAGGATATGTCACCTTGTAGGTATTGTTGGCGAAGGCCACCGCATTGATTGCCTGATACAACGCCCCCTGAGCCTCGCCGACCATGCGCGGCGCCTGCAGATGCACTTGTCCGCCGGATTCGGGCACGATGACGAACTTGCCCAGAGACTGGCTGTAGGCCACCTTGACGATCTGGTCCTGCTGAATCTCACCGGTCCTCAACACGCTACCGGTATCGTCGTTATGGACGAGGGCGATGTCCTTGGCCGCGCTCTTTTCCCACAGCCGCAGACGAACGCCGAGGAATGCGTTGGAACCATCCGCGCCACCCCGGTCGTTGGCCGTGTCGGCGGTGAAGGTAAAGGTGGTTCCCGCCGCCGGGTCGAGGGCAATGGCCTGGCCCTGGGTCATGGCCATGTCATAGACCCAGTACTTGCTGGCCGGATCGGCGCCCAGGCCGAGCTGGGACGGCGTCAAGCCTTTGTAATAGGTCTTTCCGTCGCTGGCTATGTTGCTGCTGGTGGAATATTCCGAGTTCGATGCCGTCTTGCTGACGAGGACGAAGACCCAGCTCGTGCCGTCGCTGCCTAAACGTAATTCGACGGTGACCTTGTCGCCTGCCTGGATTTCACTTTCCGCCACGGGGGTCACACCGTCGGCCTGCATCAAGGGGTAGCCGGCGGTGCTATGGTCGAGCGCACGCACCCGGATCGTGCTGGCTCCCGCGTTGGTTTCGCTGGCTTTGAAATAATAAACCGGCGTTTCCTCGGTGAAATCCAGATAGGTGTTCTCGTCACCATCGCGCAGATCGTAGTAGGCCTGCCCGCTGGAATTCGTACCGGTGCCCTTGACGACGGAATTGATGTCCTTTTCCTGGTAGGCCAGGGTTCCCCCCACTTTGATATCCGAACCGTCTTCCAGCACCAGCGCGCCGTTGTTGTCGCTCAGGGCAGCGTAGTCGGCATTCGCACCGCTGATCAGATACACCTCGCCGCCAGGCTGGTTGGCTCCCGTCGCCGAGGCATCGATCTCCGCGCCGTCGCGCAGGTACAGTTCCTTGCCGGCGGCGGCCAGCACCCAACCGCCTTCGGTGGCCCGGGCATCGATATCGCCATGGATATCGAGGACGCCGTTATCGACCGAGAGAACCACGCGCTCGGCGGTAATCGTGTCGGCGGCGGCGATGGTGAGGTTGTTCGCCGGATTGTCCAGATCGGCCGCATCTCCCCGCAGACGCAGGTTGAAGGTGGCGCCAAAGCCGGTCATGTGATCGAGCAGACTGGAAAAATCGTTCGTAGTCGCCGCATCGCCGTCATCCAGTACCTTGGCGTCCAGGCTGAAGGCCCCCTTCCAGGGAGATGTTTTTTGCGTCGCGGCCACAGCATTACCGACCAATTCGCCTTGCAGGCTGAACTTACCTTCTGTGGCGGAAATCGCCAGGGAACCCGCATCGGCACCGCCCGTCCCGCCCACGTCGACGCGGGCACCAGACCCGACGATCACATCGCCATGACTGGACTTCAGCGTGGTCAAGCCACCCGGAACATAGACGTCCACCGTGTCGTTGACGCCCTTGAAGGTACGCACCAGACCGCCAGTGAAGATTTTCGAACCAGTCAACAGCTTCAGGTCACCCGTTTCGGCGGTCATGGTCAGCCAGCCATAGGGCATTTCGATGCTGCCGCCATGCTCCACGCTGGCGCCGGCCAGATTCAGCACCGCACCGTAGGGCACCGCGCCGAGCGTGGGCAGGGAACTACCGGCGGCGGCAACCGCGGCCTTGGTGGCCAGTTTTCCGCTGGCCGTGAAATTGGCCTTGCTGCCCTTGTGTCCGGTCAGACGCTGGGAGGTCAGTGTGAAATCGCCATCCGACACGTTCATGCCGCTGGTCATGCCGTTCCCGGCCTCCACTGCGGCGATCTCGTCCTGGGCATCCAGGTTGATTTGGCCGAAGCCTTGCGTTTTCACCACGCCGAGGCCGAACTCGATGTTTTCAGCCGTGACGTTCAGGTTACCGGCGCCAACCTCAACCGCATCGGCTGAGCTGCGTGCATCCGGGTTGGCGAAGCTGACAACCGTGGCCGTGATGTCAAAATTGCCCGTCTCTTTACCGACGATGGCGGCTGCCTGCAGGGCCAGGCGCTGGGTATCGGCGTCGCCCAACGAGGCATCTCCATAGACATCGATACTGCTGTAGCTCTTCAGCACGATTTGGGAGGGGGCACCCAGACCCTCCAGCAAGGCATCGCTGACCACCATGCCTTCTTCCACGGCATCGATCTGGCCGATGCTGATGCGTGCGGCACCCAGGTGCAATGCGGCGCCATCCGCCAGTTCGACCGAGCCCCGGTTATCCATGTCATGCGTGACGTCCAGCGTGACCGAACCGTCACCGGCAACTATCGCGCCATCCCCGATCTCGATATCGCCCTGGTCGCGCGCAACCTGGCGACGCACCACGCCGCGCAATCCGCCGCTGGACACGCGCAATAGCGCGCCATCGCCGTCCACCACCCCGTCTTGCCCGAAAACCAGGGTTTCCGAGCCGGCGGTACCCAATCCCTCTCCGCGAATTTCACTGCCGTCCGACACGGCGATCGAATTCGTCGCCACCAACATGATCTCCGAGCCGATCAGGGCCTCGGAGCCGGTATCCACCAGGATATCGCTCGCACCCTGGCTCACATACACGCTGCCCGCATCGTCCATGGACTCGCGGATACCGCCCAGCATCAGGCTGTCGACACCGAATGCGTTCAGGCGGGCGACGTCGAGCACAAGATAACCATCGGGTGCGTCACCGCTGGTCACGGCGATCTTGGGGGCCGATATATCCAGTTCCCCGCCCAAAGCCCCGGTTTGTTTCTCGAAGTTGATGCTGCCATCCAGAATCAAGGAAGACGCCAAATCGACAACGTCTCCGGTCTTGATACTGTCCTTGGCCTTGATGCTGAGACGGCCCGCGTCCTGCGCGAACTTGGGCAGATTCAGATCGTAGTTGGTGGCCACGGCGGCGATCAGTTGGCCTGCCCGATAATCGGCAAGCTCGGAGCGCCCGGTATTTTTCTGGGCCGCGAGTTCGGCGGCACTGTATTGGAAGCTGAACCCCTCCCGGCTGGTGACCATCTCACGCGACGCGACCTCGAACCCGGACCATCGCACGGCCCCCGTTTCGGTGGACCCCAAGTTGGCCTGGTAGCCCGCGACCAGGTAGGACCCGTCGGCCTGCCGGATATTCTGGCTGGACACCATGTCCCCGGTATTGGCCACCGCGCGCACGGTATAGGCCCCGGGCAGCTGGGCATAACGGGCGGGCAGCAGGGTGTAATACCCGGCGGCCAGGCCCGGAACCCCGGAAAGGTAGACGCTCTGGCCCGGCGACACCCGTTGGCTGGCACCGCTACCCAGTTCATGGGTAGACAGATCCGCCGACTCATAGGAATAGGCGGAATTCTGGAAATCGAAGGGAGCGGCCGCGACGCCGGGGATGATGGCATAGACGCCTTCATCGGCCAGATAGTCACGGGACCCGCCGGGACCCGGCGTGAATTCGTAGCCGACCAGATCGCCGCCGCCGGACAAGTCGACTCTTGCGCTGGCCTTCTGGTCGATCGCCACGCCGCTCAGCACGATGTTCTTTTCCGGCAGGTTCACGATGCCGTCGGCACCGGAAAACACCGTGATGGTCTTGGCTTGTCCGCCGACATTCACGTCGTAAACCCAGGACAAGCCGTTCTCGACCCGGCCGAACGGGATGTACTTCCCCTCGGCGGAAACGGAAGTCAGGCTGCCGTCGTCCAGAATCAGCTGCTTGCCGGCATCCAGCACGATCCTGCCCAAGGGTGCGCGCAAGACGCCCGCCTGCTGGATCACATCGGCCCGGATCGTGACCTCTCCAGCGCCCGCCAGGGGTACATCGGGGATACCGCCGGAGCCGACTATGGCTATCTTGCCGCCAGCCTTGCTGCTTTCCAGGGTGTAGGAACTCAACGTGGTCGGATAGACCTGCGACGCCGTCAGGGTGAGATCGCCCGCGGTCGTCATCTGACCCGTGGGCATCAAAGAGCCGCTGCCATCGTTCGGGATGACACCGACCAGACGCAGGTCGCCATCGCTGGTCAGCAAGGTGCTTGCGGCACCGGATACGGCGAAGCGCCCCATGAGATCGACGAGGTCACCCTCGACCGTCAGCGTGCCATTGCCCGCCGTCGGAGCGGGCACATACGTCCCGGCCGTCTGATGGAGGGGGTCCTGGTTGCCCAGATTGACATAATTGGCCTTCAGCGTGGCCGACACACCATTACCGAAGACAAATTCCGGGGTATCCAGGATCAGGCTCCCGCGCAGGGACAGATCCAGACTGTCCTTGAATACGATCTGGTCCCGGCCCTTCAGGCTCACGTCATCGAAATTCTCCAACTGGCTGGCCGCCAGTACGGCTATGCCGTTGTACTCCGCCGACAACGGGTCGGCGGGAAACACGGGCAGACTGTCGTACAACTCGATCTTCCGCTTGCCATCGGGGTAAGGGTTGGTCACGACCTCGCCCGTTTCCGCGCGATCGATCTGGACCGTCAGGCTGCCACGCCCAGTGAGCGGGGAACCATTGTCCTGGCGTGTCTTGAACTGTCCGCCCATCCAGATGCCCTCGGCGGCGGCCAGCGAAACCGAACCCGCCTCGGAATACAGCCCGGTACGGGCATAACGGACGCCGCCGTCCACGACCTGGGGCAGATCCAGCGCCGCGCTGGAGCCCGACACGTCCATCACCGATCCGGGCATGGCAACGATGGAACCTGCATGCGAGGTCAGGACGATAGCACCACCGGGAAGCACTTCCCCAGCGACCAAGCCATTCCCGGTCTGCCAGGTTCTGGCGGCCCCCGCCACGGACAGCGTGGCCTGCTCGCCGAGCCAGATGGCCGAACCGGCCAGATAACCGGACTCATAGAGCTTGCCGCTGGGCAGATTCAGCGTGAGTTCCAGCTTGCCGCCGGGCGCCGATATGCTGCCATTCACTTCCAACCTGTGGGCCGCCTCCAGGGCCACCTTGGCCAAAGCATCGGCATTGATGCTCGCCCCCACCCCTACCGTGAGGTCGGTCAACGAAGCCAGACTCAGATCGACCGACGGCCGTTGCGCCTTCTGCGCATTCCATTGCAGGAAACCCGGCTTCGCGAACGACTCGATGTCGGCGCCCGTGGCGGTGGTCAGTCGCTTGCTCGCGAGGACGCGGACCCAGGCACGGGGCTCGATCCTGGCATTCGGCGCGATATCCAGCGCACCGGCAGTGGAAATGTCATAGCCGGTAAAGCCTCCGCGGGAAAAGAACGATTCGGACAGCCAGACACCATCGTATTCGCCGCTCTCCGGCGCAATGCCGCCGATCCGCGCGCCCGTCATCAAGGACAGACTCAGGCTGCCACCCTTGCCTGCCTTCAAACTGGAATCCAGGATGCCGTAGCTACGCAGCTCGCCCCCCAGGAAAAGTGATTTGGCATCCATTTCCTGGGAAAGGTCGCCCCCGACCTCCAGTGCGATATCGCCGCCTTGTCCGGTCTTCCACGTTTTGCCATCCGTCATGAGCCAAGCGCCCGCGCTGGCATCCAGCAAACTGCCCTGTTCCAGGCGCATTTCGCCTTCTGAATACAAGCTGATGCCGCCACCGTCGAGGGCGACGGGCGAGCGGGTGTTGCGCGCCAGATAATCGTTGGTCCACAGGCCCGCAGTAACGATCTTGCTGTTGGAGCCGAGGTTCAGGTGCTGATCCAGGCCCAGGCTCTGGTAATCCCAACCCAAGTTGTTCTCGGCGAATGCCTGGGTGAGGTCGGTCAGACGGGCATTCAGCGCTACCTCGCCCCCCGGAGCCAGGATTTGGCCCGCGATATCGAGCGCGCCACCGTTCAGGTTGACGCTACCGCCGATGCCTACGTTCAGGCTCTGGCCAGCCGCGAGGCTGATGGCATTGTTGGTGTAAACCGCCAGCCGGGTGACATTGCTGGCCGTGAGCATGCCCGGATCGAGCACGATGGTGCGTTTCAGCTCATCGGACATGGCCTCGCCCCATGCCGGGGCTTCGCCCTGGGTGGTATCCGAGAAGCTGACCGCGCCCAGCAGGCGATGGTCCCGCGTAACACTGCCGGCGGTATGGTTCACGCCGAGTGTCAGCGCCGCGCCTTTCGGCAGTGCATCGCCAGACTGGCCACGCTGGTGGATGCCCGCCACCGTGCTCCCCGCCAAGGTCCCCTGCAATGTCATCCAGGGTGCGACAACCTCAAGACTGCCGGCATCCTTGCCTTCGATATAGCCTTTCTCGAACAGAACCTTGTCCGCCCCCAGACCTGAGTACAGCCGATCCGCCTCGGCTTCGGCAATGCCCACCAATCGGCCCTTGTAGATCAACTGGCTGGTGGTCACCCAACCATCCTGATAAGCGACGGAGCCGCCGGAAAGATCGACCTTCGCGCCCCGCTGGACAACCAGCTCGCCCTCGGAATAAAGATGCACCGTACCGCCGCTTGTACTTTTCTCATCGATCTTGCGGCCAATCTGGGCAATGTAGCCGGAGGCGTCCGCCAAAGGCGTGCCTTGGCGAGTCACCTTCTCGCCATAGATATCCGTCTCCATGGTCTCGCGAAGATCGACCTTGATCTTCTGGGCGTAGAGCGGGTTGTTGCCCTCCTCGGTATCCGCGCCGTAATTGGGGTTGTTCAGCCCGCGCAGCAACGGGGAATCCTTCAGTTCGTCGCCGCGCAACTCCACCGTCACCACGTTGCGCTCCATGGCCACCTCGACGTCGCGCAAACCGCTCACATCGATGGTGGCGCCGTCGTCGATCTGCAGGCGGCAATCGGGGCACGACTCATTCTGGACGAAGGAACCCGGCGATTCGCCGTCTTCCACGTAGCTGACACCACCGTTGTGGGCTCGCATGGTCACATCGCCGGAGCGGGCAGCCAGCATTGCGCCATCCTCGACATGGATCTTCTTGCCTTCAACGCTGATCACGGACTTGTTGAAGGCCTGGGTATCCTGCAAGGTGGTATCCGGCATATAGGCATAGAAATCCTCCGCCTTTGCCCTTCCGGCACGATAAGCATCAACCTGCGCCTGGGTCAGCTTGCCGGCGGCCATGGCGGCCCGCACCTTGTTCGCATCCAGGGCCGGCATGACGGAGGTGCTGCTGCCCGCGCCGATCTGCACTTCTCCGGTGGCATTCGGCAGCGGCCGGCCACCGCTTTCCAAGGCTATGGACTTGTTCGGATCGATATAGCGCGCCAGCAGGTGGATGCTGCCGTTCAGGTTGACGGTGGTCGAGGCGGTGACCAAGCCGTTCTGCTTGACCAGTTTGCCGATGAGCGTGACGTCGCCGCCATCGTCCGCCGCAAGCTGTCCCAGGTTGACGGCACTGCCGCCGCTTTCCACTTCCACGGTCAGGCCGCGCAGCAGGCTCTTGTCGCTGCCGTCGGCGATGCGGAAATAGGCCTTGTGGCCCGCCGCCAGGATGACCTGGCCGCCAGGCGACTCGACGATGCCCTTGTTCTCCACGTCCGGCGCCAACAGGATGATGCGACCGTTGCTGGTTGCCGCGATGCGCGCGCCTTCCGCCACCCGCACCATGCCCGGGGGCGCATCGCCGGTGAAGCCGGTATAGGCCTCGCTGAAGGCCGGGGAATTGACCGCCTGGGTCAGAAATCCATTCAGAAACAGATCATCGTCCTGGATGTCCAGGGTGGAAGCCACCAGGGAATGCAGGTTCACCTGGGCGCCCTTGTCGAACAGGATGCCGTTGCGGTTGATCACATAGACCGCGCCGGTGGCATTCATCGCCCCCTGGATGACGCTGGCCTCATTGCCGGTGATGCGGTTCAGGGTCGCTGCGGTGGCATTGGGCTGGTTGAAATTGACGGTGGCGGCGGAACCAATGTTGAAGCTGTTCCAGTGGATGATGCCGCTCTGAGTGGATTGATTGATGTTGAGCGTATTGCCGGTTTGCGCGATGCCGATAGTCCCGTGGCGCACCTCCGCGCCAGTCGGCAGCGCGGTGGAGTCCAGCGCCCAGGCCGGCGCCGCCAGCATCGTCAACAAGGCCGCGGCAAGACGCGCCTTGGCGCCGCGATTCCGGCGCTTGCCGGCATGTGACCGGCTCGCCTCCGAAACCGGTACGTGCATACCCAGGCGCTTGCTGAAAACCAGACGATAGCTGCGTGCGTTCATAGCTCAGTTCCTTTTTACCCGCCAATTACCCGTAGGACGGCAATCCCTTGCCGGCTTTCACCAGCCATCACCACTCAGCGCCCAGGCGAAAGTGGATGCGCTCATCTCCAGAGTTCACTCCGCCCGCATCCTTCAGGGCCCTGGCGTAATCCACTCCACCACTGAATTTTTTGCCCGCGCGGAAACGTAGACCGATACCCGCGGAAGCGAGATTGAAGCTGCTCTCCTGGGCGGCGCCCGCTTCCAGATATTCGAGATGCGCGCCCTCGGCAAAACCGAGCAGATAGAGTTCGTCCAGCACTGGCGCCCAGGTCCCCGTCATCGGCGGACCTTGCAATTCCAGGCCAGCCCGCCAGCCCTTGTCACCCAAAGCCGCCGACTCCGGATAGCCGCGCACGCTGTCGGCGCCGCCGGCCGCCATCTGTTCGTTGGAGATCAAAGGACTGGCGCTGTATTGGGTGGAGATTTTTCCGGATGCGAGCATGCCGCGGGGTAGTTTGTAGACCTGGCGCAGGTCCGCCTTGAACAGCATGAAATTCGCCTTGCCGCCGGTGCGCTTGGCCTCGAACTCCGCCGTATCGCTCACCACATCCCGCAGGGAGAACACTGTGGAAAACCCGATCTGGGTCTGGCTGCGCTCCCCGGCCAGGGTCAAGTCATAGGCCGCGCTGAAGGGCAGGTAGGTAATCGGCAGATTATTGTCCTGCCCGAGAAAACGCTGGGTGTCCGCATAGTCCTTGTAGTCCGCGCCCAGCGTCAGGGAGTGGAACGTCCCCGGCAACGGGCGCAGGGGAATCACATAGCGCAGGCCCAGGATGGTGCCCTTGCCCAGAGAACTGATGCCCCCCACCGTCGTCACATCGGTATCCGAGGCCACGGCATAGGCCGCCACGGTGTTGCCGGAAGCCAAAGGCGCCACGTAAGTGGCCACCAGCACCTTGGATTCGTCGGGGTTTTCCGGCGCGGTCTGAAAATTCAGATTCAGGCTGTGCTCGCTTTGCCAGAGATTGTCGTAACGCACCGAAGCGCTCAACCGGGTTTTCGTGGTATCGCGGCTATAGCGGTCGTTCACCTCCACGCTGGCATGCAAAGGCAGCCGGTCTTCCACCTTCAATTCCGCCTCCACCGTGCCGGGGATGCGTCCCGCGCGCAGCACCGGCGTCACCCGCCGGCCCTGGCTGCGATTCAGATCGGTCAGTTCCTTCTGCACGTCTTTGAAGTTGGGCACGCCGCCCTCCTCCAGCGCCGGCGCCTTGGCCTTGATGGCGCCCAGGGCGTAATAGCGCGAGCCCGTCACCCTGACACGCTCCACCGTGCCCTCCCGCACCTCCAGGCGCACCACGCCCTCCGTCACCTGCTGCTCCGGCAGGTTGACGAACACAGTCAGATAGCCCGCGTCCTGGTAGGCCTTTTCCAGAGCGGCGCGCGCCAGCTCCACGTCCGCGATGGTTTTCTTCTCGCCCAGGAAGGGATACACGGCCTCTTCGATACGCACGGGCGGGAGCACGCTATTGCCGCTCACCAGGTATTCCAGGATATCGAAGCGGTCTGCCTCGGCCTGGGTGGCCGGAGGGGTAGCCAAAGCGGCGGCCGG
>JBGSHR010000103.1:0-3029 GCA_041752155.1 Thiobacillaceae bacterium
CTGGATCAAGGCATTGGAACTCCACGGCTACGTCGTGAAGCTTTCCGCTGCTTGATCCGCGCAGTTGTTTCATTTGCTTCCTGGCCTCGGCGCGAGTGGGAGAAGTGTTGGCATTGGGCTATTGGCTTTCACGGTAACGTAAATTAGCCGACATTTGTCGGCGTAAAAGTGTTATCCGACATGTCTGATAGTCCGGGTGCATGCGCCAACCTCCTGTTTTATATGGGCCACCGTGTCCGATAACACCAAGAAGCACCAGTGGCCTGCCTTATATGACTTCTACGCCGCCACTGCCCTGGCAGGTGGGCATGTTGCGGGGCTGCTTCGTGCCAAGCATTGCAGCCTTCACACGGAAACTCAATATGCCCATTGGATAGAGGGTATTCCGGGGGAAGTGCGGGCCTACGCGGTCTCCTTGCCGTCCTCCAGCAGCGGCAGGGTCAGGGTCTCCTTGACCTCTTCCATGACGATGTAGCTTCTGGATTCCTGGGCGCCCGGCAGGGTGAGCAGGATGTCGCCCAACAGGGTGCGGTAGTCGGCCATCTTGGGAATGCGCGCTTTCACCAGGTAGTCGAAGTCGCCGGAGACCAGGTGGCACTCCAGCACGCTGGGCAGCTTGACGATCTCCCGTTTGAATTTTTCGAAGATGGCCCCCGACTTGGCGGCCAGCTTGATTTCCACGAACACCAGCAGGGACAGCTCCAGCATATGGGGGTCGAGGCGGGCGTGGTAGCCGAGGATGACGCGTTCCTTCTCCAGGCGTTTGACGCGCTCGCCGCAGGGGGTGATGGAGAGTCCGACGCGTTCCGCCAGGTCGGTGATGGAGATGCGGGCATCGTCTTGCAGGATGGCGAGAATCTGGCGGTCGATCTTGTCCAGTTCGCGGACGGAGTGGGTGCGAATGCGCATGGGCGTGAGTCCTGGGTAAAGATGATGGATGCGGTGCCGCCCGGATTTTCAGGCGACATTTTTGATTTTATTTAAAAATCGATGTTTTTAACCAAGATCACAAGAATCTATAGAAAAAACGACTTCATATCAAAAGATAGACTTCGCACATTCACTGAATCTGCCAAGTGGCCTGTCTGGGGGTGTGATGCGAGTTCTTGTGCTTGGAAGCGGCGTGGTGGGCGTCACCAGCGCCTATTATCTGGCTCGAGCCGGCTTTGAAGTGACCGTGGTGGATCGTCAGCCCGGTCCCGGCATGGAGACCAGTTTTGCCAATGCGGGCCAGGTTTCGCCGGGGTATTCGGCGCCCTGGGCCGCGCCGGGCATTCCCCTCAAGGCCGCCAAATGGCTGTTCCAGCGCCATGCGCCGCTTTCCATCCGGCCGGATGGCTCTCTCTGGCAGTTGCAATGGGTCGCCAAGATGCTGCGCAACTGCACGGCCGAGCGTTATGCCGTCAACAAGTCGCGCATGGTGCGCCTGGCCGAATACAGCCGGGATTGCCTGCGCGAGCTGCGGGCCGATACGGCCATCGATTACGAACAACGTACCCAGGGCACCTTGCAGATCTTCCGTACCCAGCAGCAACTGGAAGCGGCGGGCAAGGATATCGCCGTGCTGGCCGAGTGTGGCGTGCCCTACGAGTTGCTCGACCGGGACGGCTGTGCCCGGGTCGAGCCGGCGCTGGGTCTGGTCAAGGACAAGCTGGCGGGCGGCTTGCGCCTGCCGGGGGATGAAACCGGCGATTGCCTGCTGTTCACCTCGCGCCTCGCGGACGAGGCCAAAAAGCTGGGTGTGGAATTCCACTACAACGTGCCCGTGGACCGCCTGATCAGCGAGCGGGGCCGGGTCGTCGGCGTCGAGGCGGGCGGGACGCGCATCCTGGCCGATCAGTTCGTGGTCGCCATGGGCAGTTACTCGCGCCCCCTGTTGCAGGCGCTGGGCCTGGATATCCCGGTCTACCCGGTCAAGGGCTATTCGCTGACGGTGCCGATCATCGACCCCATCGCCGCGCCGGTTTCCACCATCATGGACGAGACCTACAAGGTGGCCATCACCCGCTTCGACGACCGCATCCGCCTGGGCGGCATGGCGGAGCTGGCCGGCTTCGACCTGAGCCTCAACCCGCGCCGGCGCGAGACCCTGGAAATGGTGGTGGGCGACTTGTTCCCCCGGGGCGGCGATATCCCCGCCGCCACTTTCTGGACCGGCTTGCGCCCCATGACGCCGGACGGCACGCCCATCATCGGCGCCACCCGCTACGACAACCTGTGGCTCAACACCGGCCACGGTACCCTGGGCTGGACCATGTCCTGCGGCTCCGCCCAGGTGCTGGCCGACCTGGTGGCCCAGCGCCGTCCAGCCATCGCCGCGGACGATCTGGGGCTGTGCCGCTACGATGCCCGCCAGGCAAGCTGCGGCGCGATGGCCGCGGTGGGCGGCCAGATCGCCGGTTGAGCGGGGCGGCAAGGGTATGAGTCGTCCCATCGTGGCGCATATTCGCCTGGATGCCTTGCGTCACAACTACCGTTTGGCCAAGGAAATCCATGGCGGCCGGGCCCTGGCCGTGGTCAAGGCCAATGCCTATGGGCACGGTGCCGCGCAGTGCGCGCGAGCGCTCGCGGGCCAAGTAGATGGTGTGGACGGGGCTGACGGTTTCGCGGTGGCCTCCATCGAGGAGGCCCTGGCCCTGCGCGGGGCGGGGATCGCCGATCCCATCCTGTTGCTGGAAGGTTTTTTCGAGCTGGCGGAACTGCCCGAGATCGAGGTCGAGGATCTGTGGGTCGTGGTGCACCAGGCCTGGCAGGTGGAGGCGCTGTTGGCCGCCAAGCTGATTCGGCCGCTGACCGTGTGGTTGAAGATGGACAGCGGCATGCACCGGGTCGGCCTGGGGCCTGAAGAGTATCGGGCGGCCTATGAACGCCTGAGCGGCCACCCCAATGTGGCGCGCATCGTCCTGATGAGCCACTTCGCCCGCGCCGATGAGCTGGACTCCCGCCACCCCGCGCAACAGATGGATGCCTTTCGCGCGGCCATAGCCGGCCTCCAGGCCCCCGTCAGCCTGGCCAATTCGGCGGGCGTG
>JBGSHR010000104.1:0-2365 GCA_041752155.1 Thiobacillaceae bacterium
GCCCGGCCTCACGGCCGGGCGCGGATTGAAACCGGGATGTTGGGGCGCATCTCCATGTGGTCATTGCGCATCGCCCGGCCTCACGGCCGGGCGCGGATTGAAACCATGACTCCGCACTGACCCAGGAAATCACCGTTGGCATCGCCCGGCCTCACGGCCGGGCGCGGATTGAAACACCCTGGCGGTGCGCTACAACGGGGCGGACATTACGCATCGCCCGGCCTCACGGCCGGGCGCGGATTGAAACCGGCCGATTTCGGCAGCCGATGGCCAGTTCGAGCGCACCGCCCGTACCCTCAATGACTACCACCTGGGCAACTGACGGGGTGAAGGCGACTACCGCCGCCCGGCCCAGTACCCCGGCCGGCGGCTTTGGTGGGCTACCGCGACGACAAGAATCCGCCCTTCACCCAGGCGATAAATCAGGGAGTATGGAAAGTGCCTGAACGGAATCTTTCGAGCCTTGGCACGTGCGGCAACGCCCATTCCTGGATTGGCGTGTATCTGTTCTCGGGCTTGTTCGAAATCGGTGATGAATTTGGAGGCGGTAGAGCGCCCAGCTTCGAGGGCGTACCAATCGGCGGCTTCGTGCAGTTCAGCTCTCGCCGCCGGATGCAGGCTAACTTTCATCAACCGTATTTGGCGCGGAGCTCGACGATGACCGTTTCGTATGGGATGGTTTCGACTTCGCCGGAGTCCACTTGCGCGAGACGCCGCTCGATTTCCGCCGCCCAGGCCGCGTCGATTTCGGCTTGTGGCAACGCGCTGGCCCAAAGCAGATCGGCCAGATCGGCGCGTTGCTCGGGGGTGAGTTGCATGGCCAGCACTTTGGCCTCTTCAAAGGTGGTCGCCATGATGGGCTCCTGCGGTAACGTTCACGGCATCTTAGCTCGGCACCTGTCCGGGTGCATATCCCGATGAGCGAGACAGATTCCATCCCCCTCTCCGCCCTCCAGCACTGGGCCGACTGCCCCCGCCAGTGCGGATTGATCCACCTGGCACAGACCTTCGCGGACAGGCATCGCCCGGACTGGAAGCAAACACGGCGCCTTACTGGCGCCACCCTCCCATCTTCGATGACGTTGACCCTAACCTCTCTCCACGGGGAGAGGGGATGGAGTTGTGAGTGGGGTTTGCCTAGCTGGCCCTGGAAGCGCTGACGCGCCAGGAGAAGGAATGGTGGCGTGACAAGGTGCCGTGACGGGAGGCCAGAAGTCCCTCCATTGCACCCCGTAAGGGCCGCATGGCGTCTCCGAAAATTTCCATGCTTCGTCACGGCGATCCGAGTGTAGCGCTGTGACGCCCGGCATCCTATTGATCCGGCACGAATTAAACGTGACTCCGTTCGTGCTGAGATTCGAGGCACAGCCCTTCGACAGGCTCAGGGCGAACGGACTCGCGAATAAACCTGGTCGGATCGAGAGCTGGCTGGCAAACCGCTCAATGCAGCGGCGGCGGTCCTTGTTCGATGGGGAAACCCGTGTTCATCTCTTCCTCGCTGGCGTTGCGCACGGATATCACGGTGCTGACCACGGTGGCGGTGCGGCCGGCCATGGGGTGGTTGCCGTCCAGGGTGATCTTGCCGTCGCCCAGGCTCACCACACGGAAGGTGAGCACGTCGCCGTTGTCGTTCTGCAGCTCGGCCTGGGCGCCGACGTAGCGGATCGTGGGGGGGACGTTGTCGATGTCCTCGACGATGACCAGGGCGGGGTCGCTGGCACCGAAGCCTTCCTCCGGCGGCACCAGGGCTTCCACCTGATCTCCCGGCCGGTGGCCTTCCAGGGCGTGCTCCACGGTGGTGAACAGGCCGCTGCCGGCGCCATGGACGTAGCCGGTGGGCATGTCCTGCTGGCCCATGACCTGGCCGTCCTCGTTCAGCACGGAATAGGTGATGTACACCACCTTGCCGTGGCCGATCACTTCGTCGTTCATCGTTGTTCTCCTGAAAAAGCTGGGCGGCAGGTAGCTTGGGCTGGCCAAGCCCGACATTTCGAACTTCGGCCGTTGGGCAATGCTTTGCTTTTGCCCAACCTCCAGGCTTGCCGCAAAAAATAGCCGGGCAGTTTATCAGGCCCGGCTATCTGGCCTGTTATTTGGCCAGGGGCTCGATCGCGAGATGGACCAGGATCTCGGTGGCGCCGTCCACTTCCCAGGTGAGAGTGAGCTCCACCGCCTGCATGATCTTCTCGAACCCGGCCTCGGATTGGGACACGGTGTGGTGGGGCTGGACCCGGATGCGGGCCGGCGGGGTGGTGTCCAGGCGGATGGCGCCGCCCAGGTAGTGGTCCTCCAGGGCGATTTCGCCCAGCCGGTCCCAGGTGAAGCTCTGGCCGAAGCCGCCGGGGACCGCGCCGTTGACCACGTA
>JBGSHR010000105.1:0-8118 GCA_041752155.1 Thiobacillaceae bacterium
GCGGGCGCCTGCTGCGGCGCAAGCTGCGCGTCGGCTTCTATATCCCGGCCAAGGGCGAGGTCGATGTGCTGCCCCTGCTGGACCGCGCCCTGGCCATGGGCCTGGACTGCTACCTCCCCATCGTGCCCGGTCGGGGCCGCAAGAAACTCTGGTTCACCCGTCTGGGCGAACACCCCGGCTGGCGCCTGAACCGCTACGGCATTCCCGAATACCATCACCGGGCGACGAAAAAGGTGCGGGCCAACCATCTCGACCTGTTGTTCATGCCCCTGCTCGGCTTCGACGCGCGCGGGTTTCGCATCGGCATGGGCGGCGGCTACTACGACGCCAGCCTGGCCTTCCTGCCGAGGCGCCGACACTGGCGCAGGCCGCGTCTGGTGGGCGTGGCGTTCGCCGCGCAGCAAGTCCCCCATGTCCCGAATGACCCATGGGATGTGGCCTTGAACGGGATTTTGACGGAACGAGGGTACCGCGTGATACACCCGGGCAATGCGTGTCAGTAGCGGTAGGAAGCGCTCTGCGTGAGCCAGGGATTGGCCTTGGGATCCAGCGTCTGCAGTTTGAGCCATTCTTGCGCAGAAGGCGCTCCGGCAAGGGCGCGCCCCTCGCCCGGGGGCATGGCCCCCAGGCCAGAGGATGGCATGACTGGATTGGCAAGTTGGGCCGCAGCCGCTGCGGGATAGGCCATCCAGCGTAAATATTTTTGCGGGTTGGCAAACCGGTTGAGCAAGGCTTGGGAGAAGCGGGGATCCATGCTCGCCGCCATCCACCGCATGAACAGCTTAGGGTCTATGAACTCGGTCCAATTACGGGCCTTGGCCGGGTCAAAAACCCTGCTGAGAGTCTCGGGATAGGTCTGCGCATCCAGCGCCATCGTTGCCAACGCGGTCATGAAGCGGGGCTCAGTCACCGCGTCCAGCCACTCCGCAAATTGCTGTGGATCCTGCCCAGCCCAGGCTAGTTGCGCTGGATCCATCATGGCCGCCCCCCCGGCCTCAGAGGAAACCTGGGTAACGAGGGAAGCCGGTCGAGGTTGGCCTTGTACAGACAGGGCTAGCCGTTCAACCACACTGCCATCCGGTTGGGTAACGGCCTTTACCGGTAACCTTGCCGAGGCCTGATGATTTGACGCGACATGCGCAGGAGTCGCCGCACCCGCAACCGGTGCCACCCCCATCGACATCGCGACAAGTACCAAAACCCAGCGATATATCTTCATGAAAACCTGATTTATCAGTCAGTTAGAAAAACATGAACCGATGTTAGCACGCTTCCGATGGGCAAATAAAAAGGGCGGAACTTGCGTTCCGCCCTTTGTTGCTCCGGAGACTTCCGCAGATTACTTGGCGGGAGCAGGAACGGGGATGAAACCGGCGAAGGGGTTAGCCATGTTGCCGTAGGTAGCCGGGTTCATGAAAGAACCCCAGGTGCCATAGGTGTTGGGGTTGGCAGCGGTATTGGCCCACTGGGTGTACAGGTTGGGGTTCAGGGGAGCCATCATCAGGTTCATGTTGGCGGGGGCCATGGGCGCCGTGGCCCAGTTCATGTACATGTTGGGGTTCATGGGGGCCATCATCATCTGCAGAACACGGGGATCCAGAGGGGCGGACATCATCTTCATGTACATGTTGGGGTTCATGAAGGGATTCATGGCGGCCATGTAGAAATTGGGATCCATGGAGGCGGCAGCCCACTTCATGTAGACGTTCGGGTCCAGGAAGGCCGCATAGGACTTCAGCATTTCAGGGGAAATGCCGGCCTGGATCATCTTGGTGAAAGTAGCGGGGTCCATACCCTTCTGCATCAAAATGATGGCGGTGGCGGGATCCAGCATGTTGGTCATGGTGGCGACGGCAACTTTGGGATCCTTGGCCACATCAGCGGCTTTGGTGGGATCAAGCAGTTGAGCGGCAGTTTCTTCGGGGCTGGCGGCAAAGGCGGATTGGGCAACCAGGACCAGAATCAGGGCGGAAAGCTTTTTCATTGCAGACTCCTAAAGGGTTGAGAGGAAAGGGAAATTCTGTACTGAGATGGCAGTATAGGATGCAATATTAGAACATTCGATTTTTCCGCCGAGCGCTCTCGCAGGCGTCAAATCGTGCGTTGCATAATTGCAACAGCCCCTCGCCACCCCCCATTTGGCGGGCCATCATGGCCTATTCCCCGAGATACGCAGCGCGGACCAAAGGGTTTTGCGCCAACGCCGATGCATCCCCGGAAAGAGAGATCGCGCCACTTTCCATCACATAGGCCCGATGACTCAATTTGAGGGCGAGATGCGCGTTTTGTTCCACCAGGAGCAACGTCGTTCCCTCTTGGACGATGGTGGCGATGGTTTCATAAATCTTGCGCACCATGAGCGGCGCCAAGCCCATGCTCGGTTCATCCAGCAACAGCAGGCGCGGCCGACTCATCATGGCGCGGGCGATAGCCAACATCTGCTGCTCGCCACCGGACAGGGTGCCGCCCAATTGGCCACGGCGTTGCGCCAAAATAGGGAACAGCTCATAGACCCGCTTGAGATCGCTGCTGATGCCCTGCCGGTCCCGGCGCATATAGGCCCCGAGATCCAGGTTTTCCGCCACCGAGAGGCGACCGAAAATACCGCGCCCTTCGGGCACCAGGGCCATACCCATGGCGGCTATGGCATGGGTGGGCAAGCCCTGGAGCGGTTCGCCGTTGAAACGGATGCTACCGACCGGATGCACCAGTCCCATCAAGCCTTTGAGGGCGCTGCTCTTGCCCGCCCCGTTGGCGCCGATCAGGCACACCAGCTCGCCCGCCCCCACGGTGAAATCGATGCCGCGCACGGCCTGGATGCCGCCGTAGGCCACCTTGAGGCCATGCACTTCGAGCAGGCTCATGCCTCGCCCCCCAGATAGGCGGCAATCACTGCCGGATCCTTCTGTACCACCTCTGCGCTGCCCTCGGCGAGCCGGCGGCCATAGTCCAGCACCGCCACCCGGTCGCACAGACCCATGACCAGCTTCACATCGTGCTCGATCAGGAGCAGTGTCAGCCCGCCGGCGCGCAATTTCAGGAACAGTTCGCCCATCTGACGGCGCTCGGCCGGGTTCATGCCGGCCACCGGCTCGTCCAGGGCCAGCAGGCGCGGCTCCGTGGCCAGGGCGCGGGCGATTTCCAGGCGCCGCTGGTCACCATAGGCCAGATGCCCGGCTAGGGCGCGTCCCTTGCCTGCGAGCCCCACATAGGCCAGCAGTTCGCGCGCCCGGTCGCGGATGTCGGTTTCCTCGGCACGGGTCCTGGGGCCGCGCAGGACTGCGCCCAAGACACCGGCACGGGTCCGGGGATGGCGCCCCACCATGACGTTTTCCAGCGCGGTCATGTTGGCGAACAGACGGATGTTCTGGAAAGTACGGGCAAAACCGCGTTTCACTATCTCGTGGGGTTTGCGGTTCTGTACCGCCTGGCCGTCCAGCAGGACTTGGCCCGAGGTCACGCTGTACAGCCCGGTCATGCAATTGAACAAGGTGGTCTTGCCGGCGCCGTTGGGCCCGATCAAGCCGTAGATCTCACCCGCGCGCACCGACAGGGAAACGTCCTCCAGGGCGGCAAGACCACCGAAGCGCTTGCAGACGTTTTCCACCGTGAGCAGATCGGCCATGGTCACACGCGAGCATCGTACAGATTGGCCTGTTCCTGCTCCGCGGCGCCATCCTCGGCGGCGAACTCCCGCTTGCGCACCCGTGACGGCAACAGGCCGGCGGGCCGGAACAGCATCATGGCCACCAGGGCCACGCCGAACAGCAGCATGCGTAGATCGGACGGATCCACCACCACATGGCCCAGGGTGGCCCGCTGCAGATCGCCCAGGTAGCGCAGGGCCTCGGGGATGACGGTGAGCAGCACCGCGCCGAGGATCACACCGGGAATATTGCCCATGCCCCCCAGGACGATCATGCATACCACCAGGATGGATTCCCACAGGTTGAAGCTTTCCGGGCTGATGAAGCCCTGGAAGGCGGCGAACAGGCCGCCCGCCAGGCCGCCGAAGGTGGCGCCCATGGCGAAGGCCAGCAGTTTCACGTTGCGGGTGTTGATGCCCATGGCCGCGGCGGCCACCTCGTCCTCGCGCAAAGCGGCCCAGGCCCGGCCGATGCGGGAGTCCTGCAGGCGCATGGCAATGAACATGGTGAGCAGGGTGAAGATCAGGAACAGGTAGTAGTACAGGTGGGCGGAGGACAGGCTCAGGCCGAACACATGCAGGGTCTTGCCCAGGGACAAGCCGCCCAGGCTCACCGGGTCGATCAGGTTCATGCCCTGGGGCCCGTTGGTCAGGTTCACCGGGGCGTTCAGGTTGTTCATGAAGATGCGGATGATCTCGCCGAAGCCCAGGGTGACGATGGCCAGGTAGTCGCCGCGCAGACGCAGGGTGGGCGCCCCCAGCAGCAGACCGAACAAACCGGCGAAGCCCGCGCCCAGGGGCAGCACCACCCAGAACGGCAGATGCAGGCCGAAATGGGGGCTGGCCAGCCAGGCGTAGAGATAGGCGCCCAGGGCGTAGAAGGCGATATAGCCCAGATCCAACAGGCCGGCGTAGCCCACGACGATGTTGAGGCCCAGGGCCAGGATCACATAGAGCAGGGTGAAATCCAGCACCCGCACCCAGGCATTGCCCAGGCCGGCGCCCACCAGGAAGGGCAGCGCCAACAGCAGCAAGGCGAGCAGGGCAAACACCAGGCGGGGACGCTCGCGCAGAAACTTTAGGCCCACAGGTTTAAGCCCGATTGGCAACCCGCTCTCCCAACAGGCCGGATGGACGGAACACCAGCACCAGAATCAGCACGAAGAAGGCGAACACGTCCTGGTAGTGGCTACCCAGGAAACCACCGGTGAGGTCGCCGATGTAGCCCGCCCCCAGAGCCTCAATCACCCCCAGCAGCAGCCCCCCCAGCATGGCTCCGGCGATGTTGCCGATGCCGCCCAGGACCGCCGCCGAGAAGGCCTTGAGGCCCAGCATGAAGCCCATGTAGTAATGTGCCAGGCCGTAGTAGGCGCTCACCATCACGCCGGCGATGGCGGCGATGGCGGAACCGATGATGAAGGTGGCGGAGATCACCCGGTCCACGTTCACGCCCATGAGCTGGGCCACTTCCTTGGATTGGGCGGTGGCGCGCATGGCCCGGCCCAGACGGGTCTTTTCCACCAGCAGCCAGAGGCCCGCCATCACCACCCAGGCCAGAACGACGATGAAGATCTGCAAGTCGGTCACGCTGGCGCCCAGAACCTCGTGGCGACTGTGGGGCAACAGGGCCGGGAAGGACACGTACTGGCGGCCCCAGATCAGCATGGCCAGGTTCTGCAGGATGATGGACACGCCGATAGCGGTGATCAGCGGCGCCAGGCGCGGCGCCTTGCGCAGGGGCCGGTAGGCGATCTTCTCGATGCCGTAGCCCAAGGCCATGCACGCGGGGACGGCCACCATCACGCCCCCCAGGACCACCAACAGTCCGGGCAGATCCGGCGCCACCCCCATGATCAAGCCGATCACGGTGAGGGCCACCATGGCGCCGATCATGGTCACCTCGCCGTGGGCGAAGTTGATCAGCTCCAGGATGCCGTAGACCATGGTGTAGCCCAGTGCCACCAAGGCATAGATGCTGCCCAGGACCAGGCCATTGATTAACTGCTGGGTGAATATGTCCACAGTGCCGATCATCCCGGCAGGCCGGGATCAAAAAAACCAGGGTGCGCTTACTGCGCGCTCTTGACCGTCTCTACCACTTGCCAGGCGCCGTCTTTCACCTGGTAGAGCGTAACCGCGCCGCCGGTGGTATCGCCCTTGGCGTCGAAGCGCACCGGGCCGGTGACGCCTTGCAGATCAACCTTGGGCAGCGCCGCCAGCACCTTGGCGGGCTCGGCGGAATCGGCCCGCTTCATGGCGTCCACCAGGGCATAGACCGCGTCGTAGGCATAGGGGGCATAGACCTGGATCGGGCCGTATTTCGCCTCGAACTTCTGCCGGAATGCCACGCCACCGGGCATGGAGTCTATGGGCAAGCCGGGGGAGGACGCCGTCACGCCCTCGGCATCGGCGGCGGCGAGCTTCACGAAATTGGCGTTCTGCAGACCATCACCACCCAGCAGTTTGGCGTCCAGACCCAGGCGTTTCATCTGCCGGGCCATGGGACCGCCTTGCGGGTCCATGCCGCCGAAGAACAGCAGGTCCGGGGCCTTGCCCTTGATGCTGGTGAGGATGGCGGTGAAGTCGTTGGCGCGGTCGTTGGTGAATTCCCGCGCAACGATCTCGCCGCCAGAGGCCTTGACCGCCTTCTCGAATTCGTCCGCCAGGCCCTGGCCGTAAGCGGTACGGTCATCGATCACGGCGATCCGCTTCGCTCCCATCTTGGCCACGGCGAATTCGCCCAGCACCTTGCCCTGCTGTTCGTCATTGGTCATGACGCGGTAGGCGGTGTTATAGCCCTGGGCGGTGTAGGCCACCGCGGTGGCGGAAGGGGAGATCTGGGGAATGCCGGCGTCGTGGTAGATCTTGGAAGCGGGAATGCTGGTGCCCGAATTCAAGTGGCCGATCACCGCCTGCACCCCCTGATCCACCAGCTTTTGCGCGACGATGGTGGCGGTTTTGGGTTCGGCCTGATCGTCTTCGCCGATCAACTCCAGCTTGACCGGTTTGCCGGCGAGGCTCAGACCTTTGGCGTTGATTTCGTCCACCGCCAGACGCGCGCCGTTTTCGTTGTCCTTGCCCAGGTGCGCCTGGGGCCCGGTCAGGGGGGCGATGGAACCAATGCGGATGACATCGCCCTGGGTGGATTCTTGTTTGTCGCAGGCCGCGAGCGTCAAAGCCAAGGCGATGGCCAAGGCCGCGCCCGCAAATTTGCCGGAATTCACCATTTATCCCCAGAAAGCTCGAAAAGTTACGGAATTTATATCACAACAGGCAATAAAAAAGCCGGGGATAACCCCGGCTTTGACAACCAACGCGCCGACTTAGAGGGACAGAACCCACTCGGCCAGGGTCTTGGCGTCTTCATCCTTGACCTGGGGGTGCGGGGGCATGGGGATGGGGCCCCAAACGCCCTTGCCGCCCTTTTTGATCACGCTCAGCAGATGTCCTTCGGCCTTGGCGTCGCCCTTGTATTTCTTGGCCACGTCCTTGAACGCGGGGCCGACTACTTTCTTGTCCAGCTGATGGCAGCTCAAGCAGCCGCTTTTTTGGGCCAGGGCCTGGTTGGCGGAAGCCACGCCAGCAGACAGGGCCAGAACGGCGGCAGCGGCGATCACGGATAATTTCATGTTGACACTCCTAAATGGGCAAACAAAAAAGAGAAATCGAATTCCGGCGCGGATATTACTGGACATCAGTCTTACTGAAAATGGTCAATAGATCAGACATTTGGCCTATTTCCGGTAGGCAATTAACGCCTGCGCAGACATAAGCGTTGACCGTGTTTTTGCTCGGTTTTCGCAAATTGGTAGGAATGTCCGGGGCATCGCTGGTCAATTTGAACAACAGGCTGCCGGCATCGGCCACCTTGTCCGCCGCCCGCTTCCATGCCGACAGCTCCGGCTCGGGCCCGCGCAGCACCACTACCCGGGCGGGAGACAGGCATTCGCGCAAGACCGTGAGCAGGCTGGGGAAAGGCGTGGGCTGAGCCGCCATCTGGGGCAGGAAAAGGCGCACCGTGCGCTCCGCCGCCTGCTGGTAGCGCGGCTCGTCCAGCAACAGGGCCAGACGCCCCAGCGCCAGGGCGGCCACGCCGTTGCCGGACGGCGTGGCGTTGTCGTAGCCCGGCTTGGTGCGGTGTATCAGCTGTTCGTGGTCGTGGCTGGTGAAGAAGAAGCCGCCGGCGCCGCTGTCCTCAGGACCGGCTTCGGCATCTTCGAACCGGGTCAACAGGGCCTGAGCCAAGGCCTGGGCGAATTGGAGATCCTCGCCGCGCCAGCCGGCCTGGGCCAGCTCCAGCAGCGCATCCAGCAGGAAGGCGTAATCGTCCAGATAGCCGTTGTGTCGGGCCTGGCCCTGCTGATAGGTGGCGGCCAGATGGCCGTCGCGCCACACCAGGCGCTCCAGGGCGTCGCGGGCATCGCGGGCGATCCGCAGCCAGTCCGGACGATCGAAGCGGCGCGCCGCCCGGG
>JBGSHR010000106.1:0-1539 GCA_041752155.1 Thiobacillaceae bacterium
AGGATGCCATCCGCGTGGCCTGCGGCAGTGACGCCATCGAGCTTACTGAAGTCCAAAAGGCCGGTGGCAAACGCCTGCCGGCGGCCGCCTTCCTCGCCGGTCATGCCCTCGGCGTGGGCGACGTGCTTGCCTGATCCGGGCGCACGCAAGCGCGTTGAATTTTTGTCTCCCCGCCCCATCTAATCGCCGAGTCAATTCGTAACCCGGAGTCCCCGATGTTCAACAACTGGTTCAAGACCACCCTGCTCATGGCCGCCATCGTCGCCCTGTTCGGCGCCGTGGGCATGATGCTGGGCGGCGCTCAGGGCATGGTGATCGCCCTCCTGTTCGGCGGCGCCATGAACCTGTGGGCCTACTGGAATTCCGACAAGATGGTCCTGCGCATGTATCACGCCCAGGAAGTGGATGCCCAGGGCGGCGGCGAGTATTTCGCCATGGTGCGGGAGTTGGCCCAGCGCGCCGGCTTGCCCATGCCCAAGGTCTACATCATCGACGAGGCCCAGCCCAATGCCTTTGCCACCGGCCGCAATCCGGAACACGCCGCGGTGGCTGCCACTACCGGCATCATGCGCATTCTCACGGCGCGTGAACTGCGCGGCGTCATGGCCCACGAACTGACCCACGTGAAGAACCGGGACACCCTCATCTCCACCTTGTCCGCCACGGTGGCCGGCGCCATCTCGGCCCTGGCCCAGTTCGGCATGTTCTTCGGCGGCGGCGATCGGGAGCGTCCCAACTTCATCGTTCAGCTGGTCATCATGATCCTCGCCCCCGTCGCCGCCATGCTGATCCAGATGGCGATTTCCCGGGCCAGGGAATTCGGCGCCGACCGGGGCGGCGCCGAGATCTCCGGCGATCCGGAGGCCCTGGCCTCGGCCCTGCGCAAGATCGAGTCCTACGCCCGGGGTACCCCCCTGGACACCGCCGAGATGCACCCGGAGACGGCCCAGATGATGATCATCAACCCTCTCTCCGGCGGCGATCTCACTGGTCTGTTCCGCACTCATCCCGCCACGGAAGAACGGGTGGCTCGCCTCTTGTCCCTGGCCCAGCGCCGCCTGTAACGCCCCGCATTATTGAGGCCGGAAATCCACTCATTGTGGACACGCAAACTCATCGCGCCTTCAGCCCAAGTCGTAGCGCTTCAGCTTGCGATATAGCGTGCGCTCGCTGACGCCCAATAGGTCGGCCACGGTACGGCGGTGGCCGTTATGGCGGGCGAGCAGGTCGCGCACGTAGCTTTCCTCGAGGTTCTTGAGGGAACCGCCGGGATCGGGGGCTTGGGTGGCTGGCGCCGCCAGGGTCGTGGTCTCTCCTTCGAAGCGCAGATCCGCCGCGGTGATGATCTGGCCCTGGCAGTACACCTGGGCGCGCTGCAGCACGTTGCGCAGCTCTCGCACATTGCCGGGAAAATCATAGCTCTTGAGTTTCTTCAACGCGGTCTTGTCCAGGTGGCAGGCCGGGCGCTTGCCGCCGTTCAGGCGTGCCAGGATGGCCTCGGCCAGGGCCGGGATGTCCTCGTGCCGGGCGCGCAGGGGG
>JBGSHR010000107.1:0-10167 GCA_041752155.1 Thiobacillaceae bacterium
CCCCGCCTGCATCGCCCGCCGCGAGGCGGGCTTTGCGCCCGCTGGCAGGCGAGGGCGCCTGCGCTACCTGTGCATCGAGTTTCCTCGACGCGATTCGCGGCCGCGGGTCGATGACTTCGCCAACCCTGGTCACAACGGTTCCCGGCACCCGGCTCACTTGTAACCGGCCCGGTCCATCAGCATCACCGCCTTGGTTTGCAGGGCGCCGGCCTGGGCCACGTTGATCAGGTTGGACTTGAAGCTGCCCCAGGCTGCCACGCTGGCGTCGGCCTTCACCTTGGGATTGGCCGGGTATTCCAGGTTCACGTCGGCGTACAGGTTCTGGGCCTTGTCCGAGGACAGCCATTCCAGCAGGCGGATGGCCTCCGCCTTGTGTTTCGCGTAGCGGGTCACGCCGGCGCCGGAGACGTTGACGTGCACCCCGGCGGCCTGGTTTTTTAGGTTCTGGTTGGGCCAGAAGATGGCCAGGGGCAGGTTCGGCTTCTTCTCCATGAGGCGGCCGAAGTAATAGGTGTTCACCACGGTGACGTCGCACAACCCGGCGGCCACCGCCTCCATGGCCTTGGTGTCGTCCGGCAGGGGATTGGTGGCCAGGTTGGCGACCCAGCCGCGCACCAGCTGCTCGGTTTTTTCCTCGCCGTGCTCGTGGATCATCATGGCCACCAGGGACTGGTTGTAGACCTTCTTGGAGGTGCGCAGGCACAGGCGGCCCTTCCATTTGGCCTGGGCCAGGTCCTCGTAGCTGGTGAGCTCGCCGGCCTTCACCTTGTTGGGGTTGTAGACCAGTGTGCGGGCGCGCACCGACAGGCCGAACCACTCGTTGCCGGGGTCGCGCAGGTGGGCCGGGATATTGCTCGTCAGGGTTTTGGAGTTCACTGGCTGCAACAGGTCTTCACGGGCCGCCTGCCAGAGGTTGCCGGCATCCACGGTCATGAACAGGTCGGCCGGGGTGTTGCGGCCTTCCGCCTTGAGGCGCGCCATGAGGGGGCCTTCCTTGTCGGTGATGAACTTCACCTGCACCCCGGTTTCCTTGCTGTAGGCATCGAACAAGGGCTTGATGAGCTGTTCGTTGCGGGCGCTGTACACCACCACTTCACTGGCGGCGGCATAGCCGGACAAAGCGATCAGAAAGACGAGCAACAATGAATTCAATGAGTTCACGGCGATTTCTCCAATTCAGCTAACGACGAATGACGATGGTCGTTACTGTCTCACGAATGAGAATGGTTATCAACCGCTAAATTGAAACGGGCGCGTCAGCGCCTGCCAAGTGGTCTACTGATCCGGGGCGGCGAAGCCCATGGAGGTGCGCAGTTCCCCTTCGAACACGGCGTCAAAGCGTACCCGGCCCGGGGAGAGTTCCAGCCGGAAGCCGGGCTGGGGTGGGGGGGTGATATCGAGAAAGCGGATGGGCGCGGCCAGGATCACCTCCTGGGACACCCGCATGGGATAGTAGCCATCCAGGAAGCGGCGCATGAACGGCCCGTTGTTCAGGCGATAGCCCGATGAGGCATCGCCCGTCAGGGCCCGGGTTTCCGCCTCCAGACAGAGCTGGGCGGAGGGCGCCACGTTAACCATTTGCACGGTGGGCCCCGCCACCCAGGCCCGCTCGATGTTTTCGCTGCGGGTCAGGCGCAGGGCGCGCACGCCGCCTTCCCGGAACACGATCTGCAAACTGGGCACCGGGTCGAGATGGCTATGGCATTGCTCTAGCCTGATCCAGCCGCTCTCCAGGCTGGCGCGGGTGATGGTGATGCGGTTCTGCTGGCGATGGATCGGGCGGTCCGGCGCCGGGTCAGCCGATTCCGGGGGGAGAAATCTCAGCTCGCCGTCGTTGACCTGGCTGGTGCCCTTGAAGAACAGTTCTTCTTCGCTGCTGGCGCCTGCCGGGGCGGGCAGGAGGAATAGGAGAAGGGCGGCCTTACTCGCTCGGCAACACACGGCGGGCGCCGTTGAAACGGCTGGACCAATAGCGGTTGTTCATGCGCCCCACGGTCACTTCCTTGCTGCGGGTGCTGCTGGCATGGACGAACTCGCCGTTACCGGCATAGATGCCCACGTGGGAGAAGGGCTTTTTGCCGGTGTTGAAAAACACCAGGTCGCCGGGCTTGAGCTTGTCCTGTTCCACCTCTTTGCCCGCCGTGCTCATCTGCTTGGCGGTACGGGGCAGGCTGATATCCGCGGATTCCTTGTACACATGCTTGACGAAACCGCTGCAATCCACCCCTTTGTCGGGGTCCTTGCCGCCGAATTTGTAAGGGGTGCCGAGCAGGCTCAGGGCCTTGAGCAGAGGTTTGACCTGCTGCTGGATGCCATCATGAACGGACTCTTCCGCCCGGCTGGGGAGGGTGAGGAACAGGGCGGTCAGGGTGAGTGCGACGAGGGCCGAAAAACGCATTGAGATTCGCGAGAAAATTTGCCGGGATTAAGCCATCGCGGGCGCAAGCTTGTCTAGTATAGAAGGGGATTTTCTGATAAGTCACATGAAGGAGGTTTGCTATGTCCATGGAAGACAAAGAAAATATGTTTGACGATGTGCGCTCCGCCGTGCATCAGGACGAAGGCCTGCGCGAGAAGGTGCGCGACTTGGTGCTGAAAGCCGTGTTGCAGCGCCAGGCCGATCCGGCGGCGCTGAAAGCGGTGATTCGGACCACTCTCAACGGCGTCGGCGAGGGCCTTGGCCAGCGTGGTGGGCAAGCGACTTCCGCTTTGCGCGAGGCGGTGCGGGGTCTGGACGAGGCGGTGGGCCGATCGGTGTTCGCCCTGCAGATGGCGCTGGAGGAAAGCTGGGGGCAAGGGCGTAGCTTCGCGGAAAGCGACGTGCAGAGGACCGTCGATGAGGTCAAGGATCTGGAACAGGACTTGTTGCAGACCCTGCGCGATGTCGCCGACCAGACCCAGGGCTTGCTCAAGGGCGAGATGTCGAGTTTGTATACCCACTTGTCGCGCACCGGCACGGATACCGGCGCCCAAGTCAGAAGCGTGCTGGAAGTCCTCAACAGCCGTTTGGCCAGCGCCACTTCCGGTGCCGGCGCCGATGTGCGCGGCACGGTGGAAGAGGCATCGAGCCGCCTGGCCGCGGTGGCATCCGGTATCCTGAGTGGCCTGGCCGATAGCCTGGACGCGAAAACCAGACCGGATAAGACCCAATAAGATAAGACCCACAGATGCTGAGAGAGACCATTTCCATGGTGCGTGATCTGCCGCGCCTCCACGAGATCACCCTGGTGCTGATTCGTTACGGCTGGGGGGATGTGGTCCGTCTGATGGGGATCGCCCATATGCTGGAGCGAGCCGGCAGGCTGTTGCACTGGCAGACCCGCAGCGAGATCAGCCAGCTCGACCTGCCGGTGCGGATTCGCCTGGCCATGACCGAGTTGGGGCCCACCTTCGTCAAGCTGGGCCAGGTGCTGGCCACCCGGGTGGATGTTTTTCCCCCCTCCTGGATCGCCGAGTTCGAGAGCTTGCACAGCCAGGTGCCGCCGGTACCTTTCGAGCAGATTCGCGCGGAACTGGAAGCCACCTGGGGGCGGCCCGTGGAAGAGGTGTTCGCCGAGTTCGAATCCCAGCCCTTCGCCGCGGCCTCCATTGCCCAGGTGCATCGGGCACGGTTGCACGATGGCACGCCGGTGGTGGTCAAGGTGCGTCGCCCAGGCATCGTCGAAAAGATCGATGCGGATCAGCGCATCCTGGCGCATCTGGCGCGCCTGATGGAATTAGAAGTGCCCGAGTCGCGCCGCTATCACCCGCTGCAGATCGTCGGCCAGTTGAAACGCTCCCTGGCGCGGGAACTGGATCTGGTGAAGGAGGCGCGCAACCTGGATGCCTTCGGCCGTAGTTTCGCCGGCGACGACACCATTCGTATCCCCCAGGTCTACTGGGAATACTGCGGCGAGATCGTCAACGTGCAGGAAGAGCTGATCGGCATCCCCGGCAACCAGCTTACCCGCGCCATTGCCGAGGGCTACGACCTGCCGCTCCTGGCGGCACGGGGCGCCGACGCCGTGCTCAAGATGATTCTGATCGATGGCTATTTCCACGCCGACCCCCACCCGGGCAACGTCATCTTCCAGCCGGGCAATCGGGTCGGCCTGCTGGATTTCGGCATGGTCGGGCGCATTACCGACGCGCGTCGGGAGCAACTGATCGACTTCCTGGAGGCCCTGATCCAGAAGAACGAGATGGGCATGCTCAACATCCTGACCCAGTGGGCCGGCGACGCCGAGATCGACGAGACCCGCTTGGCCTACGACCTGTCGGAGCTGGTGTTCAGCTACGACAACCTGACCCTGAAAGATATTCGCATCGGTCCCTTGTTGACCGACGTGACCGCCGTCATGCGCGACAACAACCTGGCCCTGCCGCCGGACCTGACCCTGTTGTTCAAGGCGGTGATCACCCTGGAAGGCCTGGGCTATCAGCTGGACCCGAATTTCCACATGGTGGATCACCTCACCCCCTACGTGCGGCGGGTGATCGAGGCGCGCTATTCGCCCGAGGCCCTGGCTCGGCGCGCGCGCCACGGGCTGAAGGAGATCGCCGAAGTGGTCATCGGCCTGCCGCGCGATGTGGCCCGCTTGTTCCGCCAGGTGCGGCGCGGTCGGGTGCGCATCGACCTGGACCTGAAGCGGCTCGACCACTTTGGATTGCAACTCAATCAGGCCGCGAACCGCCTCACCATGGGCGTGCTCACCGCCTCTCTGGTGGTGGGGTCCAGCATCATCATGACCGTCCAGGGCGGGCCGGAATTGTTCGGCCTGCCGGTGTTCGGCCTGCTGGGCTTCATCGTCGCCTTCTTCAACAGCATCTGGATCCTGCTTTCCATCTGGCGTTCGGGCAAGGATTGAGCGCAGCCGTCCGGCTTGAAGTTTTCCGCCGATCTGCCGATATCGGCGCACGGACAAATCATGTGGAGTGAGCGATGAAACTTTCCTTCCTGCTGGCGGCGCTGGGCCTTTGCGTTGCCAGCCATGCCCTCGCGGCCGATGCGCCGGTCATGGACGCGGCGCAAAAGGAGCAGATCCGGCAGATCGTCAAGGAGGCGCTGCGGGAATACGCCGCCTCCCTGAACGAGATGCATGGCGATCCGGAGACCAAGGAGATCGTCAAGAACCTGGTCCAGGACAACCGGAAATTCATGGCCAGCCATAGGCTGAACCACTTCAAGCCGTTTCTCGACAGCCAGCACCCCCGCGCCACGGTGATCACCTGTTCCGACTCCCGCGTGCATACCCACGCCCTGGATGCCACGCCGGACGGCGACCTGTTCATGATCCGCAACATCGGCAACCAGCTCGCCACGGCGGAGGGCTCGGTGGAGTACGGGGTGCACCATCTGCATACGCCGTTGCTGCTGATCATGGGCCATGTGGCCTGCGGCGCCATCCAGGCGGCCTCAGGCGATTACAGCAAGGAATCCCCGGCCATCCGGCGCGAACTGGACACCATCCAGATTCCCAAGGGCGAGCCCAGCCTGCCCAACGTCAAGCTCAACGTGAACAACCAGGTGCGCCAAGCCATGGCCAAGTTCGAAGAGGAGGTCATGGCCGGCCGCCTGACCGTGATGGGCGCGGTCTACGACTTCAAGAACGAGATGCGCCAGGGCCAGGGCAAGCTCAACATCATCAACGTCAACGGCGAGACCAATCCGGCCTTGATCGCCAAGTTGGAGATCATGCAGGGCCTGGATGCTCCGCCGCCCAGGCGCGGGGTTCGGAGCCGGCCATCGCCGCCGCCGATGCGGCCGTTGCCGCCCCTGCTTCGGGAAAAAGCCGGGCACAGCGATAGCGAGGCCCAGAAGCCGGCGGAGCACTAACGCCTTCTGATGGTTTTTAGACCGCCGCGGGCGCCAAAGACGCGGCGGGGGGGTCACGAACAGAACCGGTTTCGGTAGTATGGGGGTCTTTGTCGTCCATCCCGAGGAACAGGTTCAATCATGGAACGCATCTACAACTTCAGCGCCGGTCCGGCCGTTTTGCCCCGTGAAGTCCTGGAACAGGCAAGCGATGAACTCGTCAATTGGCAGGGCTGCGGCATGTCCGTCATGGAGATGTCCCATCGCGGCAAGGAGTACATGGGCATCCAGGCCCAGGCCGAGGCCGATCTGCGGGAGTTGATGGGCATCCCCGCCAACTACAAGGTGTTGTTCCTGCAAGGCGGCGCCTCCAGCCAGTTCGCCATGGTGCCCATGAACCTGCTGCGCGGTAAGGCCAGCGCCGATTACCTCAATACCGGCGAATGGTCCAAGAAAGCCATCAAGGAAGCCAAGAAATTCGGCCAGGTCAACGTGGTGGCGAGCTCGGAAGACAAAAACTTCAGCTACGCCCCCAGCCAGGATCAATGGAAGCTGGACCCCAACGCCGCCTATCTGCATTACACCCCGAACGAAACCATCGGCGGCGTCGAGATCTTCTGGACCCCGGATGTCGGCGACGTGCCCCTGGTGGCGGACATGTCCTCCACCATCCTGTCCCGCCACATGGACATCGCCAAGTTCGGCGTCATCTACGCCGGCGCCCAGAAGAACATCGGTCCGGCCGGCCTGACCCTGGTGATCGTGCGCGAGGACCTGATCGGCCAGGTGGTGGCCGGCACGCCCACCATGTTCGATTACAAGACCCACGCCGACAACGAATCCATGTACAACACCCCGCCCACCTACGGCATCTACACCGCCGGGCTGGTGTTCAAATGGCTCAAGGCCAATGGCGGCCTGACGGCCATGGAGCAGACCAACCAGCTCAAGGCCAACCTGTTGTACGACTATCTGGATGCCACCGGTTTCTACAATTCGCCGGTCGCCCCGGAGAACCGTTCCCGCATGAACGTGCCCTTCACCCTCAAGGATGCCGCCCTGGACGAGGAATTCCTGAAAGGCGCCAAAGCCCGTGGCTTGGTGCAACTCAAAGGCCATCGCTCCGTGGGCGGCATGCGCGCCTCCATCTACAACGCCATGCCGGTGGAGGGTGTGCAGAACCTGGTGGACTACATGAAAGGGTTTGAAAAGTCCCACGGCTGATCGTTGCCGCAACGGCGCGGCCTGGCCTGTCCCGAGGCCGGGCCGCGCCGGCCCATTTTTCCCAGTCCGAGAGAGCACGCGATATGGCCACCCCCCGGAAGATCCTTACCCTCAACGCCATTTCCAAGAAGGGCCTGGCCCGTCTGCCCGACAGCTATGAAGTCGGCAATGACCTTGTCGATCCCGATGCCATCCTGGTGCGCTCCCAAAATATGCACGATATGGCCATCCCTGCCTCGCTCCTGGCCATCGGCCGCGCCGGTGCGGGCACCAACAACATCCCGGTCAAGGCCATGAGCGAGCGGGGCGTGGTGGTGTTCAACGCCCCGGGCGCCAATGCCAACGCGGTGAAGGAGCTGGTCATCGCCGGCATGCTCATGGGGGCGCGCAATCTGGCCCCGGCCATGCGCTTCGTCGAGGGCTTGGAAGGCGACGCGGAGGCCCTGCACAAGCAGGTGGAAGCGGGCAAGAAGAACTTCGTCGGCCGCGAGCTGCCCGGGCGCACCCTGGGGGTGGTCGGCCTGGGGGCCATCGGTTCCCTGGTGGCGGACGCGGCCATCCGTCTGGGCATGAACGTCATCGGTTTCGACCCGGAGATCACGGTGGACGCCGCCTGGCGCCTGCCGGCCCTGGTGAGGAAGGCCCAGAGCGTGGACGAGCTGGTGAAGCACGCCGATTTCATCAGCCTGCATACTCCCCTGGTACCCGCTACCAAGGATCTGATCAATGCCGAGCGGGTGAAGCTCATGCGCAAGGGCTGCGTGCTGCTCAACTTCGCCCGGGATGGGATTGTGAATGAGGAAGCGATTCTCGCCGGCCTGAACGAAGGCAAGCTGCAGGCCTATGTGTGCGATTTTCCCAGCCAGCTGCTGAGGCAGCATCCCCGCTTCGTCGCCTTGCCCCACCTGGGCGCCTCCACGGAAGAGGCGGAAGAGAACTGCGCCGTCATGGTGGCGGAGCAGGTGGCCGACTATCTGGAGCAGGGCCACATCCTCAATTCGGTGAACTTCCCCAATGTGTCCATGCCGCGCGAATCCGGTTTCCGGCTGGCCATCGCCAATGCCAACGTGCCCAACATGCTGGGGCAGATTTCCACCACCCTGGCCGCGGCCGGGCTCAACATCCACAACATGGTGAACAAGTCCAAGGGCGACATGGCCTTCACCCTGGTGGATGTGGACAGCGCCCCCGCCGCCGCGGTGATCGAACAACTGGCCGCCATTCAGGGCGTGCTGCACGTAAGAAACATTTCTGCCTGATATGAGCGAAAAACTTCTCAGCCTGCGCGATCAGATCGATGCCCTGGATGACCACATCCTGGCCCTGGTCAACGAACGCGCCAAACTGGCCCAGGCCGTGGGCCACCTCAAGAACGGCATCGTCTATAAACCGGAACGCGAGGCCCAGGTCATCAGCCGCCTACAGGCGGCCAATCCCGGCCCCCTGCCAGCCGAGTCGGTATCGGTGCTGTTCAAGGAAGTCATGTCCGCCTGCCGTGCCCTGGAGCAGCAGCTCACCATCGCCTACCTGGGGCCGGCGGGGACCTTCTCCGAGGCGGCGGCTATCAAGCACTTCGGCCATGCCGCCAAGGGTCTGGCCTGCGCCACCATCGACGACGTGTTCCGCGCCGTGGAACGGGGCGAGGCCCACTACGGCGTGGCGCCGGTGGAAAACTCCACGGAAGGCGCGGTGAACCGCACCCTGGACCTGCTGTTCAACAGTCCCATCAAGATCTGCGGCGAGATCATGCTGCGGGTGCGCCAGCACCTGCTGCGCAAGGGCCAGGGCACCGCCGACCTGGAGGTGGTGTATTCCCACGCTCAATCCCTGGGGCAATGCCATGAATGGCTGAGCCAGAACCTGGGCTGCGTGCAGACCATCCGCGTCACCAGCAACGGCGAGGCGGCGCGCATGGCGGCGGAAAACCCCAAGGCCGCGGCCATCGCCGGCGAACTGGCGGCGGAGCGCTACGGCCTCACCATCGTTGCCCGGGACATCGAGGACGAGCCCAACAACACCACCCGCTTCCTGGTGCTGGGCATGGAGGCGGTGGCCCCCTCCGGGCGCGACAAGACCTCCATCGTCCTGTCGGTGAAGAACCGCCCCGGCGCCCTGCTGGATCTGCTCGCCCCCCTGTCCAGCCACGGCATCGGCCTGACCAAGCTGGAATCTCGCCCCGCCCGCAGCGGCGCCTGGGATTACGTGTTCTTCCTGGACATCGAAGGCCATTGCGCCAGCCCCAATATCCAATCCGCCCTCCATGCCGTGGAGCAGCACTGCACCTTCCTCAAGGTGCTGGGTGCCTATCCCGCCGCCGTCTGATCGTTTCCCGCCCATGCCCCTGTGTGATCTCGCCCCCCCCTACATTCGCGCCATCGCCCCTTATCAGCCGGGCAAGCCCATCGCCGAGCTGGCCCGGGAGATGGGCCTGGACGAGGCGGCCATCGTCAAGCTGGCCTCGAATGAGAACCCCCTGGGCATCAGCCCCAAGGCCAAGGCCGCTCTGGTGCGGGAGATCGACGCCCTGGCCCTGTATCCGGACGGTAACGGCTTTGCCCTGAAATCGGCCCTGGCCCGCAAGTTGGGGGTGGGCCTGGACCAGATCGTGCTGGGCAACGGCTCCAACGACGTGCTGGACATGGCCGCGCGCGCCTTCCTCGCGCCGGGCACTTCGGCGGTTTACGCGCAACATGCCTTTGCGGTGTATCCCATTACCACGCAGACCGTGGGTGCGCAGGGCATCGCAGTGGCGGCCAAGGATTACGGTCACGACCTGGCCGCGATGCGCGCAGCGATCCGCGACGACACCCGCGTGTTGTGGATCGCCAATCCCAACAACCCGACCGGCACCTTCCTGCCGTGGGCGGAGATCGAAGCCTTCCTCGCAAGCGTGCCGGCGCACGTCATGGTGGTGCTGGATGAAGCCTACGGAGAATACTTGCCCACCGACGACCGCTGCGACACCCTCGAGTGGATCGAGCGCTTCCCCAATCTGCTGATCAGTCGGACCTTCTCCAAAGCCTATGGCCTGGCCGGCCTGCGTGTCGGCTACGGGGTGGGTCATCCCGACGTGATCGATCTGCTCAACCGGGTGCGCCATCCCTTCAACGTCAATGCGCCTGCGCTCGCCGCCGCCGAGGCCGCGCTCG
>JBGSHR010000108.1:0-1852 GCA_041752155.1 Thiobacillaceae bacterium
CCGGTGCCGATGATCACCCCGAACACCACCGCCGCCCCCGCGCCGGCGCCATCCACCGCCTCGGACAGGGCGAAGCAGTTGGCATCGTTGGCCAGGCGCACTTCCCGCTCCAGCAGGGTCTCCAGGTCGTGGCGCAGGGGCTGGCCGATCAGGCAGGTGGAGTTGGCGTTCTTGATCAGGCCGGTGGCGGGGGACTCGGCGCCGGGGATGCCGATGCCCAGCGTGCCCTGGGCCCCGAGTTCCTGTTCGGCGTCGTGCACCAGGGCCGCCATGGCGGCGAGGGTGGCCGGGTAGTCGCCCTGGGGCGTGGCCACGCGCCGGCGCAGCAGCGCCCTTCCCGTGCCGTCGAAGGCGGCGATCTCGATCTTGCTGCCACCCAGGTCGATGCCCATTCTCAACACGCTGTCCTCCAGATTCTTTGCCATGGCCCACCCGGCTCCCGGGCTATGTCAATCGGTACGAAAATATTGGGCCGGATCGGTCATTGTAAGAGGCCATCGGGCTTATCCGGGGTCCTGGCCGGTGGTATCCTGCCCTGTCCCGCGCACTGCAACGAATTTCCCAATGAACACATCCGCTATGAATCCCCGTTCCGCCGTGGAAGTCCTGCTGTTGGAGATGGAACGGGGCGATCTGGACCCGGAAACCTTCGCCAAACGTCTGGTGGGCATGGAGATATTCCTGCCGGTGAAGGACGAGAAATATCAGATCGCCGGCTTCCAGAGTTCCACCAAGGCGGAACCCTTGGTAATCGAGGACGAGGACGGCAACCGGGTGCTGGTCCTGTTTTCCGCGCCGGAGCGGGCCAAGGAATTCCTGGCTGACTTCCCCGGCTTCAGCGGCGGCATGCTCATCGAGGTGTCCTGGATACTGCGCCGCATGGGCGCGGACATCGCCCTGTCCATCAATCCCGGCCAGGAACTCGGCTTCGACTTCGACCCGGACATGGTGGCCATGCTGGCCTCCGTCCTGCCCGAGGAGGACCAGTGATGAGCGCGCGCCAGGTAGGGGAGGTCTTCGACCCGGCCTACAGTCAATATGATGAAGGCGCCCGCTATCTTTACACGGGTGGGGCTCATGACCTGACCCTGTTCTGGATCGCCCCCACCGGCGCGGAGATCGAAGGCCTGCGTAGCCAGCCCATCGAGGTGGGCCTGTTCAGCCACGGCCCGGCAGCCTTCTTCCTGTACAAGATCAAGGACGTGTGCGAGTGGTCCGACGTGGCCTTCAACGCGCATCTGGTGCCGGAGGCCGAGCGGCAATTGCCGAACGAGACCCCGGGGGACCGGGCCCGCCTGAGGATCACCCTGGTGGATGCGGAAACCGGCGTGATCCAGGCCAAGCGCCTGGTCTCCCTGGACAAGGTCATGACCCAGGCCGTGAAGCACGCCATGGCGGAGCAGGCCGCCGCCCCCTTCAACCGCCTCATCTACGACGCCGCCGTGCAGGAAGTGCATGGGCGCTATGGCGATTCCGACGCCCTGGCCCAGGTGGCGGAGGTGGTGGAGCCGGCACTCGGTTGATGCTCACCACCGAACTCCTGGCTGAATTCCAGGCCCTGCTGGGCCCGGAGCGCGTCCATGCGGACGCGGACACCCTGGCCCTCTACGCCCACGACGAGACTCCCCGTTCCTGCCCGCCGGACGCGGTGTTGTTCCCCGTCAGCCACGAACAGGTGCTGGCCCTGGTGAAGCTGGCCAACCGCCATCGTCTCCAACTCATTCCGCGCGGCGCCGGCTCCGGCAACGTGGGCGGCGCCCTGCCGGTGCCCGGCAGCGTGGTGGTGAGCTTCGAATGCATGAGCCGCATCGTCGAATTCGACGCGGTGAATCGCCTGGTGGTGGTGCAGCCC
>JBGSHR010000109.1:0-2077 GCA_041752155.1 Thiobacillaceae bacterium
CTCGATCACCCGGCGGTTGACGATGCGCCGGTCGACGCGGCGGCAGAAGTCGAACAGGTCGGTGAAGGCGCCGTCCTGCTCCCGGGCGGCGACGATGTTGGTGATGGCCCCCTCGCCGGTGCCCTTGATGGCGCCCAGGCCGTAGCGCACGTTGTTGCGGTCCACCGGCACGAAGCGGTACACGGACTGGTTCACGTCCGGCGCCAGGATGGCGATCTTGTTCTTCAGCGCGTCGTCGTGGACGATCTTGACGCTGTCGGTGTTGTCCATGTCGCTGGAGAAGGTGGCGGCCATGAAGGCGGCGGTGTGGTGGGCCTTGAGCCAGGCGGTCTGGTACGAGACCACGGCGTAGGCGGCGGTGTGGGACTTGTTGAAGCCGTATTCCGCGAACTTCTCCATGAGGTCGAACAGGCGCATGGCCAGGTCCTTGCCGTAGCCCTTTTCCTCGGCGCCCTTGCTGAAGATCTCCCGGTGCTTGGCCATCTCCTCGGCCTTCTTCTTGCCCATGGCGCGGCGCAGCAGGTCGGCGCCGCCCAGGGTGTAGCCGCCGATGATCTGGGAGATCTGCATCACCTGTTCCTGGTAGACGATGACGCCGTAGGTGGGCTCCAGGCACTCCTTCAGGTCCGGGTGGAAGTAGTCGATGCTCTGCTTGCCCTTCTTGCGCAGGATGAAGTCGTCCACCATGCCCGAGCCCAGGGGACCGGGCCGGTACAGGGCCAGCACGGCGATGATGTCCTCGAAGCGGGTGGGCCCCAGCTTGGCCAGCAGCTTCTTCATGCCGTCCGATTCCACCTGGAACACGGCGGTGGTGTTGGCGGTCTTGAAGATGTCGTAGGCCGCCGGGTCGTCCAGGCGCAGGATCTCCAGGTTCAGGTCCTGGTTGGGGTCCAGGCGTTTGATGTACTTCACCGCCAGATCGATGATGGTGAGGTTGCGCAGGCCCAGAAAGTCGAACTTCACCAGGCCGGCCTTCTCCACGTCGTCCTTGTCGAACTGGGACACCACCGAGTCGGAGCCCTCCACGTTGTACAGGGGGCAGAAGTCGGTGAGCTTGCCCGGGGCGATGAGCACGCCGCCGGCGTGGGTGCCGACGTTGCGCGACAGGCCTTCCAGCTTGCGCGCCAGGTCGAACAGCTCCTTCACCTCCTCTTCCGAGTCGTAGCGGGCCTTCAACTCCGGCACCTGCTCCAGGGCCTCGTCCAGGGTCACGTTCTTGCCCGGGGCCGAGGGGATCATCTTCGACAGCTGGTCGCAGAAGTTGTAGGACAGGTCCAGCACCCGGCCCACGTCGCGCACCACCGCCCGGGCCGCCATGGTGCCGAAGGTGGCGATCTGGGACACGGCGTCGGCGCCGTATTTCTCGCGCACGTATTCGATGACGCGCCAGCGGTTGTCCTGGCAGAAGTCCACGTCGAAGTCGGGCATGGACACCCGCTCCGGGTTGAGGAAGCGCTCGAACAGCAACGCGTAGGCCAGAGGGTCGAGATCGGTGATGCCGATGGCGTAGGCCACCAGGGAGCCGGCGCCGGAACCCCGGCCCGGGCCGACCGGCACGCCGTTGTGCTTACCCCAGTTGATGAAGTCGGACACGATCAGGAAGTAGCCGGGAAAGCCCATGTTGATGATGGTTTCCAGCTCCAGCTCCAGGCGGGCCGAGTATTCCGGCTGCTTTTCCTCACGTTTGGCCGGGTCCGGGTAGAGCACCGCCATGCGCTGGGCCAGGCCCTCCCGGGCGCGGCTACGCAGGTAGTCGTCCAGGGGCTGGCCCTCGGGAGTGGGGAAGTCGGGCAGCTTGCTCTTGCCCAGTTCCAGCACCAGGTTGCAGCGCCGGGCGATCTCCAGGGTGTTTTCCAGGGCCTCGGGCAGGTCGGCGAACAGGGCCGCCATCTCCGCCTGGGTCTTGAAGGAGTCCTGCTCGGTAAACACCTTGGGGCGGCGCCGGTCGGTCAGCACATAGCCCTCGGCGATGCACACCCGGGCCTCGTGGGCCATGTAGTCGTCGCCGCTGAGGAATTCCACCGGGTGGGTGGCCACCAGCGGCAGGCCCAGCTCCTCGCCCAGGGCCACGGCGTGG
>JBGSHR010000110.1:0-4914 GCA_041752155.1 Thiobacillaceae bacterium
CTGCGCCAGTTCGGCCGCCACCGTGTCGCTGGAAATGCGCGCCAGGGCCTGGCCTTTCTTTACCTGGTCGCCGACGTTGACCAGCACCTGGGTCAGCCGGTAATTGCTGATCTCGGCACCGATAACCGCTTCCTGCCAGGCGGCGATGTCGCCGTTGGCGGCCAGGGTCCTGGCCCAATCGATGGTCTCGGGCGTGGTGAGGTTGACCGTGAGCGCAGGCTTGGGCGCGTCGGCGGATTTGGCATCGGTGCCACGGTCGTTGTTACAACCGCCGGCCACGGCGGCCATTACCAGCAAGGCGGCGAGTTGGATACGGCGATAGCTCGGCTGCGCGATCTGGTTTGTCATGGCGATGCTTGGGCTATGCATGACTTCAAGTCCTGATGTACACGGTTTGGTTTTCTTGGCGGTTGCGAATGTCAGTCCGTTGCCCACTCCCAGTCTGGTATCAATTCGTCGCGGTGCAGTGTTCTCCATGCCTGAACCCGCCGCAATTGTTTGCGTGGCCGCTCATAAAGCATATTGGCACGTTGCGCCCAGACACCCAACGAAATGACTTCCATCCCTCATCCCCACGCGGGCAGGCAGATATGGCGTGGCGCTCCTTGGGGTGCGAAGGATACAAGCTGTTGGGCTGAACCGCCGGATTCATGGTGTGGGCACGGTGGCGCCATCGAATAGAGCCACGCGCCGCTGACGCCAGCGCCAGGCCAGACAGCTCCAGCCTTTGGTCAAGGCCGCGCACCGCCGATCCACCAGGCTCTGCGCCAGGCACTGAAGCGCTTGCGATAGGCCGCGGTGCCGCCTGCCGTCGTCAAACTTCAGTAAAGCGAGTCCGGATTCGCTCAGCCTTCATTCGGCTGTCGGGGGCTTGGCTTGGCGCCATGGGGCAGTGTCATTTTGATTTTCAATGGCTGGCTGTTGACGTAACCAGCCCGTAGCCCGGAGGCGCGCAGCGAGTCCGGGGCATCAGCGGCACGGCCACGGTGTTTCCCTCCCTTTGATCCCGCCCGGTCATTCCGGCGGAGGCCGGAATCCAGGGGGTTCGAGTGGTGCACTGAATTCCCGTTGCGGGTGGGCTACGGCCAGTTGGCCGGGGGCGCCCGGCGGCGCGTCCCTTTCTTTGCTCGTGCAAAGAAAGGAACCAAAGAAAACACGCCCCGCTTCCGCCGAAACCCCGTGCTTGCCGCCATTGCGCGGGCGGCGAAAGAACTCGCCTGCGGCTCAGACAGCTTTCCCCCATGCGGGGACAAGCGCCGGCCTTCGGCTACCCCGCGCAACGGCGGCAAGCACGGCGGCGTCAGAGGGGAATGGGCGCGTAATCGGTATGCGATTGGTAGGGCGGATGAGCGCAGCGTAATCCGCCGGATGAAACATACGGCGCAATGCACTTCGTTTATTGCCCTACCAGGCTTATTGACGCTCCCATGACTCCACTGGGCCTACACGCACCTCAAACATGGGGTGTGGCTCAGGCGTTATCGTTGCTTGCCATTTCTGATAAAGCACGGGATTGCGTGCTTTCAATTTGTTCATCAGGTGCGTCCACTCGTAGTCCAGTTGTCCGGACGTAACCAGCAACCTTGCCGGCTCCGCGGTCACCTGAATCTTGCTCTCGTCAAAAGCATACCCACGCGCCACCGCCTCCGCGTAAATGGCCTGGAGGTACAGGGATATGGTCGCAAGGGGTGTTGCGTGGTTCTGGAAACGTTCGAGCTGCGGATGGCTACGGTAGCCGCGCGTTTCTCCACGCAGCACGGCTTTCGCCAAGAGCGCTTCCCGCCAAAGCGCTACGAGACCTTGCGGATCAAGGTATTTCGGATGAAGAGACCAGAGTCGCATGCGCTACGGTGCCCAACGTGGAGCTAACCGGCGACCGGAAGCAAGCGAAGCTTCCTGTAGGGTGTCCGTGTTGAGCGCAAGGTGGGCGTCACCTTGATTCCTCCATGCGATTTAACGGCCTACTAGTGAATATTCAAAAGGATGTTGGCTTTGATGGTATTCAAAGCTCTTGGCTAGAACGCCGTCATCTGGAATTGCCGCCCAATACTGTTGATCTAGGGTGGCTTCGAGATCTTCTAAGTCTTCTCCCTCCCTGATTGCTCGTTCAGCCGAGGCAATGAGGGCGGCGATTGCGTCAAAACCAAAGTATATGTAGCCAGCCTTTGCGGCAATCAATTGTTCTGAAGTTAAGCATTCAATGGCATGAAGCACTCCGCCATTCATTGCGGGACCATGAAAGAGCAGCGTTGAAGCCAATGCCATATCGCCGGCGCGTGGCGAGTGCCCACCACCTTCACACGCACGGTTCCAAATTTTGTCTCGGTTTGTCAGCTCATACATGCTTTGACGCCCAACCTGTAGTAGGTATCAATTTTTGCTGTGTAAGCCTGGCGCTGCTGATATGTAACAAGGTCGTTCACCTGCTTCTCCCCCATCATTCCTGGCTGTTCTCGTGGATGCATGGCGTATCCGTTGCGAGAAATACGTCACGCCGGCTGGCAAGTTTTTCGGCGATCCTATCCCATCCCCTTCGAGGTGCCCAAGGGCGGTTCACCGCCGTATGCATGCGGTGCATTACGCCGGACAGTTCATGTGCCTTACGCGGGCTCATGCCTTGCCGCTTCCCATACATGGATGGCCTGTTTCCGGGTTTCACCCCAGTGATAGCCGCCAAGCTCGCCGCTTTGTTTAATGACGCGGTGGCAGGGGATCAGGAGCGCGACAGGGTTCGCGCCCACCGCCAGCCCAACCGCTCGCGCGGAGTTTGGATGGCCGATTGCGGTGGCTACCTGGGAATAGCTCGCCACCCTCGCCGGGGGTATCTGTAACAAGGCTTTCCACACACTGATCTGAAAGTTCGTTCCGGAGACATGCAAAGACACGGGGCGGTCCGGTTTTCTTTCTCCTTGGAACATGGCCCTGATGACCGCAAGCGTGCGTTGACGGTTTTCATGCACTGCCGCATGGGGCCACGCTTTACGTAGGCCGGTCAGATGCGCATCGATTTCCTCGCCCTCCAGAAATGCGAAGCTACATATCCCTCTGGGGGTGGTGGCAATAAAGGCCTTTCCAAAAGGGGTGTCATGCACGGCATATTCAATCGTCAAACCCACGCCTCCCGTCTTGTATTCACCGGGCGTGACCGCTTCCAAATGAACGAAGTGGTCATACAAGCGCGAACCGCTGCTCAAGCCCAGGGAGTCGGAAACTTCGAGCACTGGTTTCGCTTCGCTCAGCAATTGTTTGGCACGCTCCAGCGTCAGTACCTGCAGGAATCTTTTGGGCGTGACGCCGGCCCAGCGGCTGAATAGGCGTTGGAAGTGGAAGGGGCTCAGGTGTAGATGCCCCGCGATTTCCTGCAAGGTGGGCTGGCTATCTACCCGGCCGGCAATGAAAGAAATGGCTTCGGCTATGCGGTCATAGTCTGACATTCGGCATTTCCATGGGCCTATCGGCTGCGCATATTCAGGTGCGATGGATGGAGACCCCACCGTCCGCAAGGAGCGCCGAACCGGTGGTAAAGCTCGATGCATCGGATGCGAGGTAGAGGGCCGATTTTGCGATCTCGTCCGGCGCGGCCATGCGTTTCAGGGCGTGGAGGCCTTGCACGAAGGCCAAGGCTTCCGGTGAACTGGCAAAGATCCGGCCCATGGGGGTGTCCGTGCCGTCCGGCAAAAGGGCGTTCACCCGGATACCCTGGGCGCCAAACTCGGACGCCAGCGTCTGGGTGAGGCCGATGAGCCCGGCCTTGCTTGCGGCATAGGCCGCCGTTCCCGGAAAGCCCACCGTGTAACCGACGAATGTGGACGTGAAGATCAAGGACCCGCCGCCCCGGTCCAGCATCGCGGGGATTTGATACTTCGCGCCCAGGAAGGCGCTGGTCAGATTCGTCCGGATCGTGTTCTCCCACTCCGAAAGCGACACATCGGGCGTGGCCCCCATCTCACCGATCGTGCCCGCGTTGTTGAACGCCACGTCGAGACCGCCGAATCGAGCTTTGGCCAGATCAACCAAGTCTTTCGCGTAGGCCTCGTCCTTGACGTTGCCGGCAAGCGCGACGGCATGGCCACCCGCCTGGGCGATTTCCTCCACGAGTGCATCAAGTTCCGCTTGGCGTCGCGCGGCGACCACGACCTTGGCGCCCTCTCGGGCGAACAGCCTTGCCGTTGCATAACCGATCCCGGAACTCGCGCCGGTGACAAGGGCGACCTTGTTGGACAGTGCGGACATTTTGCGAACCCTCCATGATTTACTTTCGTACTGGCAAGGACTTGTTCCAGTACGGGTGAAATATGAAGGGTTAAACCATCCTCTGCGACCCGGATCTTGCTATGTAAGCGGCCCCGGAGAACTCGTAGAACTCGGTGAATTCGTAGGGCAATGAGCGCAGCGTAATCCGCCGAATGATTCGGGGCACAAGCACCAAACATGCCTGCGCAGCAGGGTGACTCACCACCCAACCCGCCCCCCTACCGCCGCCGGAACCACCCCGTCAGACTCATCCGCTCGCGCCGGCTTGGCGCCACCTCGTGCCAGAACCGCTCGGACAGGAAGCTCACCAGGGTGCCGCCGGCGGGGATGATCTCCAGCGCTTCGCCATCCGCCTCCGGCCAGAAGCGCAGTTGCCCGCCGTCCTCCGGCCCCCAGTCTTGGTTCAGGTACAGGATCACGGTGAGGGCGCGGCGGTCGTCGTCGCGGAAGCGGTCCAGGTGGCGCTGGTAGCCGGCGCCGGGGGGGTAGACGGCGAAGTGCAGTTCCACGTCGAACAGGCCCAGGAACAGCGCCTGGTTGACGCGCTGGCGCAGGGTCTCCAGGCGCGTTAGCACGGCTTGCAGGGCCGGGCCGGCGTCGGCCTCCTCCACCCAGCACACGTGGTCGCCGCGGATCTCGTTGCGTACCTGGGCCTGGCCG
>JBGSHR010000111.1:0-6063 GCA_041752155.1 Thiobacillaceae bacterium
CGCTGCCGGCGCGGCGATCAAGCCGGCCCGATCGGGGCGCATCCACACCTTCATCGCCACCAGCCCCATCCACATGGAGAAGAAGCTGCGCATGCAGCCCGACCAGGTGGTGGAGGCGGCGGTGAAGGCGGTGAAGCTGGCCCTGGAATACACCGACGACGTGGAGTTTTCCGCCGAGGACGCGGTGCGTTCCGAGATGGATTTCCTGTGCCGCATCTTCGAGGCGGTGATCCAGGCCGGCGCCAAGACCCTCAACGTGCCCGACACGGTGGGCTACAGCATCCCGGTGCTGTGGGGCGAGCGCATGCGCCAGTTGATCGAGCGGGTGCCCAATGCCGACCAGGTGGTGTGGTCCACCCATTGCCACAACGACCTGGGCATGGCGGTGGCCAATTCCCTGGCCGCCGTGATGAACGGCGCGCGCCAGGTGGAATGCACCATCAACGGCTTGGGGGAACGGGCGGGCAACGCTTCCCTGGAGGAGATCGTCATGGCGGTGAAGACGCGCCGCGACGTGTTCGACTGCGATTCGCGCATCGACACCACCCAGATCGTGCCCACCTCCAAGCTGGTCTCCCAGATCACCGGCTATCCGGTGCAGCCCAACAAGGCGGTTGTCGGCGCCAACGCCTTCTCCCACGAGTCCGGCATCCACCAGGATGGCGTGCTCAAGTTCCGGGAAACCTACGAGATCATGCGCGCCGAGGACGTGGGCTGGGGGGCCAACAAGCTCACCCTGGGCAAGCTGTCCGGGCGTAACGCCTTCCGCACCCGCCTGCAGGAACTGGGCATCGTCATGGACAGCGAGGAGGCGCTCAACGCCGCTTTTGCCCGCTTCAAGGAACTGGCCGACAAGAAGCGGGAGATCTTCGACGAGGATCTGCACGCCCTGGTGGCCGTGGACGGCAGCGTCGATACCTGCGATCGCTTCAAGCTGGTGTCCCTCAAGGTCTGCTCCGAAACCGGCGAGACGCCCCATGCCTTCGTGGTGCTCTCGGACAGCGGCACGGAACTGCGCGCCGACGAGTTCGGCGGCGGCCCGGTGGATGCCTCGTTCCGCGCCATCGAGAAGCGGGTGGAGAGCGGCTCCACCCTGCTGCTCTACTCGGTGAACAACATCACCACCGGCACCGATGCCCAGGGCGAGGTGACCGTGCGGCTGTCGCGCAACGGGCGCATCGTCAACGGCCAGGGGGCGGACACCGACATCGTCATCGCCTCGGCCAAGGCTTATCTGAATGCGCTGAACAAGCTGTTCGGCGCCGAGGAACGGGCCCATCCCCAGGTGTGACGCCGGCCGGGCCGGTATCCAGGCATAAGAAAACGGGCGGCCAGTGGCCGCCCGTTTTTCTTTGGCGCGAAGGCGCCTGGCGTTACTTGCTATGGACGCAGGTGATGCGGCCTTCGCTCTCTTCCACGCCCTCGGGGATCTTGCCGAACCACATCTGCCACATGGAGGTGATCCACATGAAGGCGAAGGCCATGCCCATGAAGGCGCCGCTGATGATCACCATCCAGGCGAAACCTTCCCAGACCTTGGTCAGATACCAAGACGCCACGTCGGTGATCAGGGTGGCGAAGGGTATGGCGATGACCACGCACTTCAGCCAGACCGGGCGCACCACGGCGTGGGTGAAGATGTAGCCGGTGATGAAGAAGATGAAGGTGATGGAGAACAGGTGGATGTGGGAGACGCGCACCAGGGTGGGGATGGTCATGCCCTTGTCGGCCGCCGTGACCTTGGCCGTGCCCTCGTAGGCGGTCAGATTGGGCAGGTGGGGATTGGCCTCGGGGTTGTGGCAGGCGATGCAGTGTTCCTGGAGGATGGGGTTGATCTTGCCCTCGAATTCATCCTGCTTGGCGCCGGCGTGGAGCCAGTCGAAAATCACCTGGCGCTTCTCGGCCGGGAGCATGTCTGCCATGGGGCCGCGCAGGGCGGTTTCCAGCTTGGTGCCTTCCTTGTTGCCGCTGTAGGCGATCATCAGGTCCTTGCCGGACAGCATGGGATCGCCGTCCTTGCCTGCGTGGGATTCCCAAACCTGGATCATGGCCATGAGGTAGCCCACACCGAACACCAGCAACACCATGGTGAACAGGACCCGCAGGGACATGGGCAGGAATTTGAAATGCACGAAATTCACATTGGTCATGATGGTTCCTATCTACCGATGGCGGGGCAGTTTATTAGTGGACTCTAATATCGTCAAATACGAAATCACACGCAAGCTTCCTCGTTGACCTTGGTCAAAGATGGGCACTTTTACGTGGAAAAAACGCCGCAGAGAGAAAGAAAATCATGGATAGCACGATCTCGATGCCCGCCAAGTTGGCCGACAGCCCGGTGTCCGTCCAGGCACGCACCACGCCCTCGGTAAAGTAGAGCCAGATCAGCAAGGTGGACCAACGGTAGGTATAGACCTTGCCGCCCAGAATGCCGAACAGGGGCAGCAGCAGGGGCACTATCTTGAGCACCAGCCAGGAGCCGCCCGGGCGCAGGGGCGCCAGCCACAACTCCCAGGCCAGGCCCAGCATGATCAAGCCGATGAGGCTGGCGCTGGCCAGACTTCTGAGGTGTGCCGCCTTCATGGCCGTGCCGCCTGGGCCAACGCGACCAGGGCCTGGCGCGCCGCCGTGGCGTCGTTGACCAGGGTCGGGAAGGCGAAGCGCAATATGCGATCGTCGGCGCGCAGGTCGAAGCCGTCCGGGTCGATGCCGATCATCTCGGCGCTGGCTGTTTTCACGCCATGGACATGGCGGCAGTAGGCGCGCAGGTTGTCGCCATGGTCGGCGTTCATGTGGGCGAGGATGTCCGCTTCCTGACTGGCCAGGGGGCTGTCCGGCAGCAGGTACTCCTCGGGCTCCACCCAATGGATCTTGCCGAAACCGCCGATCCAGCGGATGCGCACCGGCTCGATGCGGTAGAAGTGGAAATCGTGCATGCCGAAATAGGCCTCGGCCTGGGGATGGAAGCGCAGGTAGCGCGGCCCCAGGGCATCCTTGTCGTCCAGACGTTGGGCCCGGCCCAGCAAGGTCGCCCGTCCCGCCACCTGCATGTCCGGGCTGTAGGGCTGGACGATCAGGGAGACGCGAGGGTCGGCGTCGATGTTCTTGGTGTGCTCCGCCAGGGTGGAGATCAGGATCACCGGTCGCCCGGCGTGATCCTGGATGAAGGGGGCCACCGAGCCGAAGGGGAAACCTTCCACGCGTTGCGACAGGGTGGACAGCACCCCGGAGTGCTGGCCGCGGATGAAGCCACGGGCTTCACTGGCGTTCTCGCTCATGCCGCCCCCGCCTCAGCCATCCTGTGCATCATGGACATTCCATCACCTTGTTGTTTCATCAGATTTCTTCATCTCACAGGCCGGCGGCACTCGCGGGCGGTCGCTCCCTGCTCATGCCGCCAACCTCGCCGCCGTCTCCGCCAGGCGCTTGCCCAGGGCGAAGGCCAGCTTGCGTTCTTCTTCCGTTACCGGTTGGCGTCCGTCCGGGCCGGCCCAGTGGCTGGCGCCGTAGGGGGTGCCGCCGGAACGGGTCTGATTCAGCTCGGGCTGGGTGTAGGGCAGGCCGACGATGACCATGCCGTGGTGCAGCAGGGGCAGCATCATGCTTACCAAGGTGGTTTCCTGGCCGCCGTGCAGGCTGGCGGTGGAGGTGAACACGCTGGCCGGTTTGCCGGCCAGGTCGCCATTCAGCCACAGGCCCGAGGTACCGTCCCAGAAGTGTTTCATGGGGGCGGCCATGTTGCCGAAACGGGTAGGAGAGCCCACCGCCACGCCCAGGCATTCCCGCAGGTCCTGATGGCTGGCGAAGGGGGCGCCGGCGTCGGGCACCAGCTTGGCCGGGGCGTCGCTTTCCGTCATCACCCGGGGCACGGTGCGCACCCGGGCGCCCATGCCGGGAACCGATTCCACGCCATGGGCGAGGTGTTGCGCGAGTTGTTTCACGGAGCCGTGCAGGCTGTAGTAGAGAACCAGTATTTCCTTCATGTCGCACCTTGTCGCTAGCCCGGCGATGATACCTCGCGGCAGCGCAAAATCTGGCGAGAAGCCGGTGTTTGCCGGAAAATGCCGGTTTTCGCGAAGCGACGGACCCTCCATGAACCTGCATGAATACCAGGCCAAGGCCGTGTTACGGGACTACGGCGTGCCCACTCCCAAGGGCGTGGTGATCGACTCCGTGGCCCAGTGCGCCGAGGCGGTTGCCCAATTGGGCGGCGACGCCTGGGTCGCCAAGGCCCAGATCCATGCCGGCGGGCGCGGCAAGGCCGGCGGCGTCAAGCTGGTGCGTTCCCTGGAGGCCCTGACGGACGCCGCCCAGTCTCTGCTGGGTAGCCGCCTGACCACCTATCAGAACGCCCCCGACGGCCAGCCGGTGCGGCAGTTGCTGATCGAGGAGACCTTGCCCATCGCCCGGGAGCTGTACCTCTCCATCACCGTGGATCGGGCCGCCGAGCGCATCGGCCTGGTGGCCTCCGCCGCCGGCGGCATGGAGATCGAGGAGGTGGCCCGCAGCGAGCCGGACAAGATCCTGAAGGAGTGGGTCAACCCGGTCACCGGCCTCATGGATTACCAGGGCCGCAACCTGGCTTTCGGCCTGGGTCTGGCGGGGGAGCAGGTGGGGGCCTTCGTCAAACTAGTGAAGACCCTGTATCGGCTGTTCCTGGACAAGGACCTGGCCCTGTTGGAGATCAATCCCTTGATCGTCACCGAGACCGGCCAGATCCTGCCTCTGGACTGCAAGATGGGTCTGGACGACAACGCCCTGTACCGGCAGAAGGCCTTGGCCGAGATCGGCGACATGAGCCAGATCGATCCCAAGGAAGCCGAGGCCCAGGCCCACAACCTCAACTACATCGCCCTCAACGGCAACATCGGCTGCATGGTGAACGGCGCCGGCCTGGCCATGGCCACCATGGATCTGATCAAGCTGCACGGCGGCATGCCCGCCAACTTCCTGGACGTGGGCGGCGGCGCCTCGGCGGCGACGGTGGCCCAGGCGTTCAAGATCATCCTGGCCGACCCCAACGTGAAGGCGGTGCTGATCAACATCTTCGGCGGCATCATGCGCTGCGACGTCATCGCCCAGGGGGTGATCGACGCGGTGCGCGAGGTGGGGGTGGATATCCCCGTGGTGGTGCGCCTGGAGGGCACCAACGTGGATCTGGGGCGCAAGATGCTGGCCGAGAGCGGCCTGTCCATCATCTCCGCCGACGATCTGACCGATGCGGCCAAGCGGGCCGTGGCCTCTGTGGGAGAAACGCGATGAGCATCCTGGTCGACAAGGACACCCGGGTCATCTGCCAGGGCTTCACCGGCAAGCAGGGCACCTTCCATTCCGAGCAGGCCATCGCCTATGGCACGCGCATGGTGGGTGGCGTCACCCCCGGCAAGGGCGGCCAGACCCATCTCGAGCTGCCGGTGTTCAACACCGTCAAGGAGGCGGTGCGGGCCACCGGCGCCGACGCCTCGGTGATCTACGTGCCGGCGGGTTTCGCCGCCGACGGCATCCTGGAGGCGGCGGACGCCGGTATTCGCGTCATCGTCTGCATCACCGAGGGGATACCCGTGCGCGACATGGTCAACGTGAAGGCGGCGCTGCGCTCAAATGGGGCCAAGCTGATCGGCCCCAACTGCCCCGGCATCATCACCCCGGACGCCTGCAAGATCGGCATCATGCCCGGCTTCATCCATCAGAAAGGCAAGGTGGGTGTGGTGTCCCGTTCCGGCACCCTCACCTACGAGGCGGTGTATCAGACCACGCGCCTGGGACTGGGCCAGTCCACTTGCGTCGGTATCGGCGGCGATCCCATCAAGGGACTGGATTTCATCGACTGCCTGGAGATGTTCCAGGCCGATCCGGAGACCGAGGCCATCATCATGGTGGGCGAGATCGGCGGCAGCCGCGAGGAGGAAGCCGCCGAGTACATCAAGGCCCACGTCAGCAAGCCGGTGGCCGGCTACATCGCCGGCGTCACCGCCCCGGCGGGCAAGCGCATGGGCCATGCCGGGGCCATCATCGCCGGCGGTTCCGGCAAGGCCAGCGACAAGATCGCCGCCCTGGAAG
>JBGSHR010000112.1:0-3061 GCA_041752155.1 Thiobacillaceae bacterium
ATCGCCGGTGCCGCCGCGGAAGAAGGCATCACCCGCAAACCCGGCGTGGAGATCACCGTGCGCCTGGACTCCGGCCGCACCATCGCCGTGGTCCAGGAGGACACCGGCGAGAAGTTCGCCCGGAACGACCGAGTGCGCATCCTGGAGAGCGGCGGCCAGGCCCGGGTCACCCACTAAAAACCGTTGGCAATCATCCGTAGGCAGCCATGATTTGCTGACGACGGATGACTGCCAACCGCCAACTTGCCTCTTTCCCCGTTAACCATTTCTTCACACCTCTGTCACTTGGCCGTAACGCCGCTTGCCTACCTTTGCCACATCAATGCAAAGCAAATCAAAGGAAATCCCATGCTCCAGGAACGCATCGGACAGGAAAGCCGGATCAAGAAACACTTCAAGGTCAGCGTCGCACGCCACGCCGACGACGTGCGCGATGCCCAACGTTTGCGCTGGAAGGTATTCGCCGACGAAATGGGCGCGCGCCTCAACGACGCAGAACCCGGCTACGACATCGACCTGTTCGACCCCTTCTGCGAGCACCTGCTGGTGCGCGACCCGGACAGCGGCGAGGTGGTGGGCACCTACCGCATCCTCAGCCCGGAAGGCGCCAAGCGCGTCGGCAATTACTACTCCGAGACCGAATTCGACCTGACCCGGCTGCAACACCTGCGCGGCCGCATGGTGGAAGTGGGCCGCTCCTGCGTCCATGCCGATTACCGTAGTGGCGGCGTCATCACCCTACTGTGGGCCGGTCTGGCGGAATACATGATCAAGGGCAACCACGAATACCTGATCGGCTGCGCCAGCATCGGTATGGCCGACGGCGGCCACAACGCCGCCGGCATCTGGCACGCGGTCAAGGAAAAGCACCTGGCCCCCATCGAGTGGCGCGTATTCCCGCGTTGCCCCCTGCCCCTGGAGTCCCTGGATTCCACCGCCGCCCCCCTACTGCCCCCCTTGATCAAGGGTTATCTGCGCCTGGGCTCCTACGTGTGCGGCGAGCCCGCATGGGACCCGGACTTCAACACCGCCGACCTGCCCATCCTGCTGCCCCTGAAGAACGTCAACCCGGCTTACGCCCGGCATTTCCTCAAGCAGCCCTGATCTCCCATCCGCCGCCCAGGCTGAGCCGCACCGTGGATAATCCGGGGCATTGTTTTGCCCTGGACACCAGCTCGTGAATTTTGCCTCCCTCAAGGTCATCCGCATCCTCGTCCACATCCTGGTGGGGGCTCTCATCGTGCTCGTGCGCTTCCCCCGCATGGACCGCCCGGCGCGCTCGGCCCGTGTGGGCCTCTGGGCCAGGGACCTGCTCGCCATCCTGAAGGTGGCGGTGGTGGTCAAGGGCGATCCCAGCGCCGCCCATCAATCCGGCGCCCTGCTGGTGGCCAATCACGTCTCCTGGATGGATATCTATCTGCTGTTCAGCGTGGTGCCGACCCGTTTCATTTCCAAGGCCGAGGTACGCGGCTGGCCCCTGATCGGCTGGCTGGCCGAGGCCGCCGGCACCCTGTTCCTGACCCGGGAGAAGAAGGTGGATGCCATGCGCATGAACCTGATGATGGCCACCCACCTGCATGAGGGTGACTGCCTCGCCCTGTTCCCGGAAGGCACCACATCGGACGGCACCGGCCTGCTGCCGTTCTACCCCTCCCTGTTCCAGCCGGCGGTGGATGCCGAGGCCCACATCTGGCCGGTGCGCATCCGCTACCTCACGCTGGAAGGGGAATACTGCCCGGATGCGGCCTACCACGGCGACACCAGCCTGGGCCAATCCCTGCTCAAGATCGCCCGGCTCAAGGGTGTGCGGGCGGAGGTGACCTTTCTGCCTCCCATCCCGAGCAAAGGAAGGGTCAGACGGGAACTGGCCAAGGCCGCAGAAGCAGCAATCGGCGAGGGCTTGAAGGGCTAAAAGGAATGCCGCACCTGGCTTGGCTAGAATGAATCAGACCCCAATGGAGTTTGATCATGGCGCGATCCAAAACCATTTTGCGGCGATTGCTGGTCATGACGACCGTGCTGAGCTGGGCGCTGACCCCGCTTCCCGTCCGGGCCGACGAAGCATCCAGCACCGGCGACAAGGGTACCGACATGGTGATCGACCTGGTGCTGCTGCGCCCCCTCGGGCTGGCGGCCACGGTGCTGGGGGCGGTGGGTTTTGTGGTGTCCCTGCCGTTCACCGTGCCCAGCGGCAGCGTGGGGGAAACCGCCCACGAACTGGTGGCGCGGCCCGCCGAATACACCTTCAACCGCCCCCTGGGGGATATGGATCACTGCGGCGCGGATCGGCATCCCTGCGGGGAGCGCTAGCTTTCCTGGCCACCCCGCCCGTAGCCGCGTTCCGGCACCCCATATCTCCTTTATTCATACGTCTTGACGAATGTCATATCGACTGGCAATGGCCGTACCACAGCCATAACATGGCATTAAAATGCCATGCGCAGGCATCATATATTCGATATGATGCATATCATGATAACTCCCCAGACCTTCTTCGATGCCCTGGCCGACCCCATCCGGCGGCGTCTCCTGGCCCTGCTTCTGGAGCAGGACGAGCGTTGCGTGTGCGAGCTCCACGGCGTCCTCGACCAACCCCAACCCAAGGTGTCGCGCCATCTCGCGGTATTGCGCGAGGCCGGCATGGTGGCGGCCCGGCGCGAGGGGGTTTGGATGCATTACCGCATCCATCCCGAGTTGCCGGCCTGGGCCTTGCGCGTGCTCTGGCACATGAAGGACGGCATGGGGGCGGAGCCGGCGTCCAAAGCGGACTGCCTGAGCTGCGCCGCTTGAACGGCCTCCGAGTGAACCGATAGGAACAGGTCATGAAACGTTGCTTGCTTTGCCTCGCCCTTTTGCTGCCCGGCCTGGGCCAGGCCTTCGATCTCAAGCCCCAGCCGGTGGCGCCCGGGATCTATGCCCTGATCGGCCCCACAGGCATGCGCAGCCACGAGAACCTGGGCATGAACGCCAATGCGGGCTTCGTGGTGACGCCCGAAGGCGTGGCGCTGATCGACTCCGGCGCCTCGGCTCAGGGGGCGCGGGTCATCGAGGCGGCGGTGCG
>JBGSHR010000113.1:0-5342 GCA_041752155.1 Thiobacillaceae bacterium
TGGGCCACGCCGGCTGGGGCTGGGAACCCGAAGCAGGCAAATAAGGATTGGCCACGGGGGGCGCTTGGTAGCCGGGAGTGGGTAAATAAGGATTGACCGTGGGCCGAGACGGGTAGCCCGGGATGCTCGGGTAGCCTGCTGGAGCCGGATAGCCCTGTGCCGTCGGATAGACAGGGGAAGCAAGGTAAGGATTGGCCATGGGCGGGGGCATCAGTACCGGCGGTGCCAGGGGAACGGGCACGAACCTGGCGCCGCCCGGCTGGGCGCAGCCCGGCGCGGGTCCCGCCAAGCCGATCTGCTGGCATTGGATGAGGCCGTTGGGAAGCGGCTGGCAGACCTGATTGACCGCGTAGATGTAGGGTCGGGCACAGTTGTCGTCGGTGGCATGAGCAGCACCCGGTAGCGCGGTTCCGGCCGTCATGAGAGCCAAAACGAGAACGCGTTGATACATGATTTCCCCTGATCGCATAGTGGCGGCTCCCCGCCCGAGGCGTGCTTTATGAATCCCTCCGGGCCGCAGGTCAAGCCTCCCGGTCGGACCCGCAGCCTGGTGTGTGTCCGATCAGTCTTGCTTAACCCAAAGCAGGGGTGAACACTGGCGATCTGACTTTCCCAGGAGATCATCATGCTCAGCCAGTTTTTCAGATTCATAAGTGGAAACTTCTTTCATGGGGCTGCACGGGCCTTCCTGCCGGGCCTGCTGGCCGTGCTGTGGCTGGCGCCGATGGCGCCGGCCCAGGCGGCGGAGGACAACACCTACGACCAGGACTCGGTCATGAAAGAAGCCAAGGCGTTCTTCGGCGAGGCCACGGAAGGCCTGGGCAAGGTGATCGAGAAGGCCTTCAAGGAACAGGGGCGGCCGGTCGGCTACATCAAGGGCGAGGAGCTGTCCGCCGCCATCACCGTCGGCCTGAGCTACGGCAAGGGCGAGCTGAAGCTCAAGAGCGGCGAGAGCGCCAATCTGTTCTGGCAGGGTCCGTCCGTAGGCTTCGACCTGGGTTTCAACGCCTCCAAGGTGTTCATCCTGGTCTACAGGCTGCCCAACGCGGATGCCATCTACCAGCGCTTCCCCGGCGTGGACGGCAGCCTGTACTGGGTCGCCGGCGTGGGCATGAACTACCAGCAGCGCCAGGACATCGTGCTGGCCCCCATCCGCCTGGGCGTGGGCTGGCGTGCCGGCGCCAGCGTGGGCTACATGCACTACACGCGGGAGAGAAGCCTGTTCCCGCTGTGAATGGGCTTGATCAATATGTTGGCAGCCCATCGGCAAGCTTGGGGCTGAGGCGATGATCTCCGTGTCTCCTTAGGCTCGCCGTGGCCGGATCGGCGGCGGCGGCCAGGCTGGAAACGCTCAGGGCGAGCAGGGAAAACAGGGTTTTCATGGATGGCATGCCTGGTGTGAAAATGCGATGGGGAGGGCGTGAGCCCCCTCGGCCTTATTTGAGATTGCTGGCGGAGAACAGCACGGCCTGGCTGCCGGCAAAACTCACCTTGATCGTACGCTTGCCCTCGTTCCAGACACACTTGCGGATGCCCACCACTTCGTCGCACCGGCCGGGCGGACCGAGCAGCTTCGTGACTTCGTCGTAATGCATGCCGACCGAGATCTTGTCGTAGTTCTCCATGGTCAGCTTGCTGCAGCCGAGCAGCATGAGCAGCAGGCTGGCCGCCAATAGGGTTTTGATCTTCACGGGGTCTCCCTCGAAATGGGTTAGGCGAATGGTAATGGCGTTCAGCTGCCGGAGACGGCCAAGCCTTACTCCGCTATCGCCTCGAATCCGGCCTCGCTCGTCCACTTGGCCTGAAAAAATGTATCGGTATGCTTGGCGAGGAGGGCGTCGGGGAGTCGCTGGCTATTTTGTGTGCCCATGGGATTCAATTCAACCGGACAGCAACCGGACAGGGCCAGCATCGGCCATTTTTTGTTCCACGGCGATGCCTCGGGAGAGGCTCGCGGGCTGGTAACGGGAATGCGGAGGTGGGTATACCGGGAAGCTATGGTAAAAAGTCGACCCGAGGCAGTTGCTACAAGCTGATTGCCGGGTAGATTCCCGGCCTCTCGATGGTGGCGGAGAGAGGGGGATTCGAACCCCCGATAGTGCAAGCACTATGCCGGATTTCGAATCCGGTGCATTCGACCACTCTGCCATCTCTCCGCATGGTCTCCGTCATGGCTAGGCCATGGGCGGGAAAGGGCGGCATTCTAACTGCATTCCCCGCCGGGCGGGCATTCTTGAAGATGAGATATATGGTTAGCTGGGCGGTGAGGTGGATGGCCGTGTGCGCGTTGGCGCTGCTCTCCGGTTGCGGGCCCGAGCTGCTGCCGAGTCCTGATCAATCCGGCGAATTGGTGGTGGTTACCCGCAACAGCCCGACGACCTATTTCCTGGATACGCAGGGCAAGCCGACCGGTTTCGAATACGACCTGGTCTCCCGTTTCGCCGAAGCGAACGGCTGGAAGGCGCGCTTTGTGGTGGTGAATACCCTGGATGAAATGTTCGCCATGGTGCGCAATGGACAGGCGCATCTGGCAAGCGCCGGACTGACCGTGACAGAGGAGCGTGAACGCTGGCTGAGCTTTGGGCCACCCTATGGGCAGGTCAAAGCCTGGGTGGTCTGCCGACAGGGGATCAAACAACCGCGCAAGCCCGAGGAACTGGACGGCTTGCGTCTGGAGGTGGTGGCCGGCAGCAGCCATGCCGAACGTCTCAGGCGCATCAAAGCGGGCCTGCCGGGGCTTAAGTGGGTGGAGACGGAAACCTCGGGTTCCGAGGAACTGCTGGAACGGGTTGACCTGGGGTTGGCGGATTGTGCCGTGGCGGATTCCGATAGCCTGGAGGTGGCGCACAATTTCCACCCCAATTTGCGCGATGCCTTTGCCTTGGATCATGCCCAGCACCAGGCCTGGGCCATGCGGCGTGGCCTGGAGGTGGGATTTTCCCGAAAAGTGGTGGAGTTTTTCCAGAAATTCGAGAAGAGCGGCGAACTGGGCCGGCTCAAGGAACGCTATTTCGGCCATGTCGGCCGCTTGAGCGGGGCGGATGTGTCAGGGGTGCTGGAACGGCGCGGCACCTTGCTGCGGGATCTGCGCCGGCACTTCTACAGCGCCCAGGTGGAAACCGGGCTGGATTGGCGCCTGATCGCCGCCGTGGCTTATCAGGAATCCCAGTGGGACGCCCATGCCGTTTCGCCCACCGGGGTCCGGGGCATGATGATGCTGACCGAGGATACGGCGGACCGTCTGGGCGTCAAGAATCGACTGGATGCCCGCGAAAGCATCCTCGGTGGGGCGCGCTACATCGCCATGCAGAAGGCCGATCTGCCGGAAGATATCCCGGAGCCGGATCGCACCTGGCTCGCCCTGGCGGCCTACAACATCGGTTCCGGGCACTTGGCCGACGCACGCAGACTGGCGCGGAAACTGGGCAAGGACCCGGATAGCTGGAAAGACATGAAGGCTGTGTTGCCCCTGCTCACCCGCGCCAGTTACAACAACAGTCTGAAGTACGGATTCGCCCGCGGCGGCGAGGCGCGCGCCTTCGCCGAGAACGTGCGGATCTATTTCGACATCCTGACCAAGTACGAAAAACCCTACGTGGAGGGGGATTGGCTCCAGATGGGCGGGATGTTCACTCTTCCCGTTCGATGACGCTGCGGCCGCCCATGTAGGGGCGTAGCACTTCCGGGATGTCCACGCCGCCGTCGGCGCGCTGGTAGTTCTCCAGCACCGCCACCAGGGTGCGCCCCACGGCCAGGCCGGAACCGTTCAGGGTGTGGATCAGCTCCGGCTTGTTCTTCTCCGAGCGATAGCGCGCCTGCATGCGGCGCGCCTGGAAGGCCTCGTAGTTGGAGCAGGAGGAGATCTCCCGGTAGGTATTCTGGGCCGGCAGCCAGACCTCCAGGTCGTAGGTCTTGGCGGCGGCAAAGCCCAGGTCGCCGGTGCACAGGGCCACCACCCGGTAGGGCAGTTCCAGCTTTTTCAGAATGGCTTCGGCATGGCCGGTGAGTTGTTCCAGGGCCTCGTAGGAGTCCTCCGGGCGCACGAATTGCACCATCTCCACCTTGTCGAACTGGTGTTGGCGGATCATGCCCCGGGTGTCCTTGCCGTAGGAGCCGGCCTCGGAGCGGAAGCAGGGGGTGTGGGCCACCAGCTTGATGGGCAGGTTCTCGGCGGGAATGATCTCGTCGCGCACGATGTTGGTCACCGGCACCTCGGCGGTGGGGATCAGGTACATGCCGTTGTTCAGCTTGAACAGGTCTTCCTCGAACTTGGGCAGTTGGCCGGTGCCGCGCATGGAGTCGGCGTTCACCATGAACGGCACGTAGACCTCCTGGTAGCCGTGCTCCTGGGTGTGGGTGTCCAGCATGAACTGGGTCAGGGCACGGTGCAGCCGGGCCAGGTCGCCGCGCATCAGCACGAAGCGGCTGGTGGCGATCTTCACGGCGGTGGGAAAGTCCAGCAGGTCCAGGTCTTCGCCGATCTCCACATGGTCCCGGGCCGGCAGGGGGAAGTGGCGCGGCACTCCGACCCGGCGCAGCTCCTGGTTGGCGCTTTCATCCTTGCCTACCGGCACGCTCTCATGGGGCAGGTTGGGGATGGTCATGAGCAGGCCGGAGAGCTCTTCCTGGATGTCGGCGAGGCGTTCCTCGGCGCTCTTCAGGGCGTCGCCCAGGCCAGTCACCTCGTCCATCAGGGCGCTGGCATCCTCGCCCTTGCCCTTGGCAAAGCCGATCTGCTTGGAGAGCTGATTGCGCTTGGCCTGGAGATCCTGGGTGCGGGTCTGGTTCTCCTTGCGTTCCGCCTCCAGGGCCTCGATGCGGGCAGTGTCCAGAGTGACGCCACGGTCGGCGAGGCGTTGGGCTACGGCGGATAGATCTTTGCGGAGGAGCTGAATATCGAGCATGGCGTGCTTATCGTCAGGGTTCGGAAAGACCCGAATTCTAACTGTCCTTGGCCTAACCGCCCGAGAGCCGTTCTATTTCCAGCCTGATGGCAATGAACGCGGCTTCCAGGTCTTCGTTGGCGACGATGCAAGCCTCCCAGTTCTCTTGTTTGGCGGTGTTCTCCACCTCGGCGGCCAGGTCGGCCATCTCTTGCGCCCCCAGATAGGCGGCCGCGCCCTTGATCTGGTGGGCTTGGCGCGCGGCCTGGACGACATCCCTCGCCTCGATGGCGTCAGCCAGGTCGGCCAGGAGAGTCTCAGAGCTGGACACGAACAGCTGCAACACCTCGTTGATCTGGGGGGCTTTGCCGGCGCACATGCGCTGGATCTTCTCCCACTGGAACAGCTCGGATTTGCCCGGCTGGGTCTCGGTAGCGGGGGAGGCGGGCGCCGGCAGCC
>JBGSHR010000114.1:0-1928 GCA_041752155.1 Thiobacillaceae bacterium
CCTAACCCGGCAAAGCCGGAACCAAACAGGGCCGAGGGTCTATGGTTGTCGATAGGTCCCAGACGGTGGAGGTACGGCGATGAACCCCTTCGTTGAACGGCATCAAAGGGAGATCTCCGGGGTGCTGTCGTGCTTTGACCGGGTGGTGATCACCGGTACCCTGCCGGCGATCGCCCACGCTGGGGCCATGTCGGGATTGCTCGGCTACCTCGGCATCCGGGTGTTTGACTACACCCAGTGGGCGGAGCCCCTGCGCGAGGCGCTGCGGGCCAACGCCGAACGTCTGGCTGAGGAGGCCGGTCTCACCATCGAGTTCATCCGCCGCCACACGGCCTTTCGCAAGGAGGATCGCATCCAGGGGATCCTCGCCACGCGGGGCGACCAGCCAGGTTTGGTGCACATCTTCGCCGCCATGGAGTCCTGCAACGCCTACCGGCCCTGGTTCGACAAGGGCACCGGACGGGCGCTGCTCAAACCCACGGCGGGCAAGTGCCTGCACTACTACTTCTACTTCATCGACGAAGACTTCGGGCTGGCCTATGTGCGGGTGCCGACCTGGGCCCCGTTTCGCCTGCAGGTCTACGTCAACGGACATTCCTGGCTTGCCCAGCAGCTGCGCGGCGCCGGGATCGACTTCGCGATGGCCGACAATGCCTTCCTCACGATCGCCGATCCCCTGCGGGCCCAGCAGCTCGCCGATACCCTCCACGCCCACATCCTGCACCAGCATCTGGACCGCTGGGCCGCGCGCTTCTGCCCGGTGGTGGGCCACTTCCGCGGGGGCTACCACTGGAGCTTCATGCAGGTGGAGTACGCCACCGACGTGGTGTTTCGCCAGCAAGCCGTCTTCCAGCCGTTGTACCAGGCCATCGTGCGCACCGCGGTGCACGTGGTGCGCGCCGAGCATGTGGCGATGTTCCTCGGCCACAAGCTCACCGGCCAGTTCCAGGACCAGATCGGCAACGACTTCTCCACCCGCATCCAAGGCACCCGCATCCGCCATCACATGGGACCCGCCAGCCTCAAGCTCTACGACAAGGCCGGGCTGATCGCCCGGGTGGAATGTACCGCCAACGATGTCTCCTTCTTCAAGCACCACCGTAGCGTGGAACAGCGTACCGGCGAGACCGTCTTCAAGCTCGCCCCCTTACGCAAGAGCATTTACAGCCTCACGGACCTGCGCCAACTCATGCAGGCCGCCAACACCCGTTACCTGGCCTTCATGGCCTGTCTCGATAACCCCGACGCCGGCGAGAAGGCCCTCGCCAAAATGGCCGGCCCGGCCAAGACCCAGGGCCGCTCCTTCCGCGGCTTCAACCTCTTCCTCGACCCCGACTACCGGCTCTTCCTCGCCCTCGCGCGCGGTGAGTGGGCGATCTCAGGGTTGCGCGCCGGCGACCTGCGCGCCCACCTGAAGGGGCTCACCCCAGGACGGGCCTCTTACCTCTTGAAGCGCCTGCGTACCCACGGACTCATCAAGAAGATCGCCAACCGCTACAAGTACTACCTCACCAAGCTCGGCCAACGCGTGCTCGTCACCGCTCTGGTGATCCGGGAGTACTTCGTGCAGCCCACCCTGGTCAGAAAGGCGCTGTGAACTCTTTGACTGTTTGTTCAAGATTTCAGAAATAAGGGACTAATGAGGCCGGTTGCCCGGTGTTCGTCAACGCGGACCTCATCGCCGCCGGCCTCTCGCCTTTCCAGCCGGAGGCGGCAGCGTTCCACGCCGGCCGCCTGATGCTGGAAGAGATCGCGCGCCATGCTGCCGACGGGCGCAGCTTCGCCTTCGAAACGACCCTGTCCGGCCGGAGCTATGTGCACATGATTTCCGCCTGGCGGGCATCCGGCTTCACGGTCAAACTGATCTTCCTGTCCCTGGCCACGCCTGAAGAAGCGATCGCGCGGGTAGCGATGCGGGTGCTCCAGGG
>JBGSHR010000115.1:0-3304 GCA_041752155.1 Thiobacillaceae bacterium
GATCAGCAGGATGCGCAGCCAGGTCAGCGCGTTGGGCAGGTTGAACGGCATCGGTGCGGTTTTTCTTAGTGCAACTCTCGGTAAATCTTCTCCGCCAGATCATGGCTGATACCTTCGACCCGGGCCAGTTCTTCAATACCCGCATCGATCACGCCGCGCAGGCCGCCGAAGCTTTGCAACAAACGTTGTCGGCGCTTCGGCCCGATGCCGGCGATGCCTTCCAGGCTGGACTGGGTGCGGGCCTTGCCGCGCCGCGCCCGGTGGCCGGTGATGGCGAAGCGGTGGGCCTCATCCCGTACCTGCTGGATCAGGTGCAAGGCCGGGTGGTCGGCGGCCAGCCGGATCGGCTCCACCTCGCCCGGCAGGAACAGCTGCTCCAGGCCCGGCTTGCGCGCCTCGCCCTTGGCCACGCCCACCATGGCCAGATGGCCTAGGCCCAGTTCCGAGAGCACATCCATCGCCACGTGGAGCTGGCCTTTGCCGCCGTCGATCAGCAACAGGTCGGGCAGTGTGCCTTCCTCTGCCGCCAACTTGCCATAACGCCGGGAGAGGGCATCGCGCATGGCGGCGTAATCGTCGCCGGGCGTGATATTGGCCACATTGTAGCGGCGATACTCCGCCGCCTGCATGGCGCCGTGGTCGAACACCACGCAGGACACCACGGTGGCCTCGCCCATGGTGTGGCTCACGTCGAAGCATTCGATGCGATTGATGCCGTCCTCGCCCAGGGCCTCGTTGAGGGCGGCCACCCGCGCCGCCTGGTTTTCGCGCTGGCCTTCCCGAGTGGCCAGGGCCAATTGCGCGTTCTTGAGGGCCATCTCCAGCCAGACCCGGCGCTCACCCTGGGGCCGGGCAATGACCTGGATGCGGTGTTGCGCCTCCTCGCTGAGCCAGTCCGCCAGTCCTTCGATCTCTTCCCCCAGGATCAAGGCGCCGGGGATGGGCCGGCCGGCGTAGTGCTGGCTGACGAAGGCCTCCAGCACGTCGGCCGCCTCGGCGCCTTCCACATGACTGGGGAAGAAGGCGCGTCCGCCCAGGTTGCGCCCGCCCCGCACCATGACCAGGTAGACGCAGGCCAGGCCGCCGATCATGGCCGCGGCGACGATGTCGGCGTCCTGGGCGGAACGGCTCTCCACGAACTGTTGGGCGCGCACCTTGGCCAGGGCCTGGATCTGGTCCCGGTACAGGGCCGCCTCCTCGAACCTCAGCTCGGCGGCGGCGGTCTCCATGCGCGCGGTCAGGGTGGCCAGCAGCTCGTTGTCCTTGCCTTCCAGGAACAGCAGGGCGTTGGCGGCGTCGCGGGCGTAGTCGGCGGCGCTGATCTTGCCCACGCAGGGGCCGCTGCAACGCCGGATCTGATACAGCAGGCAGGGGCGGGAACGGTTCTGGAACACCGTGTCCTCGCAGGTGCGCAGGCGAAACACCTTCTGCAGGATCTGGATGCTCTCGCGCACAGCCAGGGAGTTGGGAAACGGGCCGAACACGCGATGGCGCTTGTCCGGCGTGCCGCGGAAGAAGCCCAGGCGCGGCGTGGCGTGGCCGGACAGGAGCAGGTAGGGGTAGGACTTGTCGTCCCGGAACAGGATGTTGTACTTGGGCGTCAGGCCCTTGATCAGGTTGTTCTCCAGCAGCAGGGCCTCGGCCTCGGTGCGGGTCACCGTGGTCTGGATCTCGCGGATGCGCGCCACCATGTGGCGGATGCGCGGCGACAGGTCGGTCTTCTGGAAGTAGCTGGTAACGCGTTTCTTCAGGTCGCGGGCCTTGCCCACGTAAAGCACGGCGCCGCCGTCGCCCAGCATGCGGTACACCCCGGGCAGATTCGGCAGGCCGGCCAGCACCGGCTTGGGGTCGAATCCCTCAGGGGTGTGCGCGTCGGCGTCCTGGCGTTCCTGGCCCATGGGGCCGGCTCAATCCTCTTCGTCCAGCAACTGCCCGGCGATGGCCCAGTTCTCGTCCGGCAGTTCCTCGAAGGCGATGTAGGTGTAGCGCTTGGGCTTCATGGCGTGGCGCTCCAGGGTGTCGGTGATCTCCTGGGCGATCTTCTGCTTCTGGTCGCGGGTGAGGGTGCCGGCGAGCTTGATGGTGACTACGGGCATAGTGCCTCCTTGTCGTCTTGTCGGATGCGTGCGAACACGGCCCGGAACATCTCCGGGGTGAGGCGCCGGGTCTGGGTGTTGTAGCGGCTGCAATGGTAGCTGTCGTACAGGCGGCCGCCCCGGGGCAGGGCATGCACCGCGCCGTGGCCGAAGGTGTAGTCCTTGTTCTTCAGCCCCAGGGCCTTGAGCACGGCGCCGTGGGCGATCAGGCCCAGGGCCAGGATGGCGGTGCCCGCCGGCAGCTCGACCAGTTCGTCCTGGAGATAGGCGTTGCAGCGCCGGATCTCCGCCGTCTCCGGCTTGTTTTCCGGCGGCACGCATTTCACCGCGTTGGTGATGCGGCAGCCGGTGAGTTCCAGGCCGTCGTCGGCGGCCACGGACACCGGTCGGCTGGCGTAGCCGTAGGTGTGCAGGGTTTCGTACAGCAGCACGCCGGCGTAGTCGCCGGTGAACGGGCGGCCGCTGCGGTTGGCGCCATGGAAGCCCGGGGCCAGGCCGACGATGAGCAGGCGCGGCGCGGCGTCGCCGAAGGCGGGAACGGGGCGGCAGAAATAGTCTGGATGTCTGGCGCGAGCGTCGGCCAGGAAACCCGCCAGGCGCGGGCAGGCTACACAAGAGGTCAGTGCGCCGGCGGCAGTCGGCAGTGGCGGCTTGGTCATGAAGTCTTTTCTGATATCTGCCAACTGGCTTTAGTGCAGTTGCGCGGGGGTGCCGGACATGTCCTCGGGCAGTTCGGCATGGACGTTTTCCGCTTCCGGGTTGGGAAACAGGGGCGCGCCGCAGTCGTCGCAATACTCCAGGGGCATGCGGGTGTCCAGCAGGCGCACCTCGCCGATGCCGGTCTGTTTCAGCAGGGTCTCGATCTCCGGGCCCAGGTCGGCGCCATCGTCCTCGCTGCCCAGGATGGGCCAGGTCACGCCATGCACCACCTCATCGTTCTGGGCCAGGGTGAAGCCGACGCGCCATTCCACCAGGCTGCGCTCGTAATAGGGGGCCACCACGGCGCGCAGCCGCCCGGCGGGCACGGCGAACAAGGTTTGCAGATAGTCCACGGCGGCCTTCAGGGCGAACGGCCGGCTCTCCCGGTCAGCCAGGCGCCAGGCGGCGAAATAGGCCTCCGGCAGCAGCAGCTCGTAGGCACAGCCGGCCAGGAGATGGTGCAGGTTGGGGCCGCCCTGTTCGCGCCAGGCCGCCAGGGCGGTCTGGCG
>JBGSHR010000116.1:0-1529 GCA_041752155.1 Thiobacillaceae bacterium
GCGCGAACCGGTGCGCGCCACCTGCCACAGCAGCCAGGGAAAGAAGCGCCGCCCCACCACCAGCATCAGGGCGATGAACAGCGCCACCTCGCCAAGGGTAAGCGCCAGCGTGCTGAGGAGTGAACCGGCACTGGCCGGATCGCCGCCGCTTGCGGATACCCCCGCCAACGGCGGCAGCAACACCAGCACCAGCACCATGACCAGATCTTCCACGACCAGCCAGCCCACCGCGATGCGGCCGTTCGCCGTCGCCAGCATGCCGCGGCTTTCCAGTGCTTTCAACAGCACCACCGTGCTCGCCACCGACAGTGCCAGCCCGAACACGATGCCGGCTGCCAGCGTCCAGCCCCATGCAGAGGCAACCGCTGTACCCATCGCCGTCGCCACCGCGATCTGCACCACCGCCCCGGGCAGCGCGATCTTCTTCACCGACAGCAGGTCGTCGAGGGAAAAATGCAGCCCCACGCCGAACATCAGCAGCATCACGCCGATTTCGGCCAGCTGCCCGGCCAGCGAAGTGTCCGCCACAAAGCCGGGCGTGAAGGGGCCGATCACGACGCCCGCCAGCAGGTAGCCCACCAGCGCGGGCAGCTTCAGTCGCACGGCGAGAAAACCTAGAATCAGAGCCAGTCCCAGTGCGGCGGCAATCGTGGTGATGAGTTCGACGCTATGTGGCATGACAGGGGGCACCGGCTGGCGGGCCGGTCGAAGCTCCGGGTGCGGTCGATGAATTCGAGTTTACAGGATGCGTAATTGGGCGCGCAGCGCCGAACGGGAGGCTTTTACATTTGCGACTCGAGGCTAGAATAAAAGACTGAATTGTCCTGTAAGGGCCTGCAATGACCACCACGCTCCACCCGCAAGGGGTAGGCCGTGGTTCTCCCCGCGAGGGGGAGGCCGTGGTTGTAAAGCCGACGAGTCGGCAACAACCACGCTCTAAAGACGCTGAAGCGTCAAGAACCACGCTTACCATCGACGGCAACGAAGCCGTTGCCCGCATGGCCTATCTCGCCAACGAGGTGATCGCGATCTATCCCATCACGCCATCCTCCAACATGGGCGAGTGGGCGGACGAATGGGCGTCGCAGGGCCGGCCCAATCTCTGGGGCGCCGTGCCGAAAATCATCGAGATGCAGTCGGAGGGCGGCGCAGCCGGTGCGCTGCACGGCGCTCTCACCTCCGGAGCGCTGGCCACCAGTTTCACCGCCAGCCAGGGTCTGCTGTTGTTCATCCCCAACCTCTACAAGATTGCCGGGGAGTTGACGCCCTTCGTGCTGCATGTGGCGGCGCGCACGCTGGCGACCCACGCGCTTTCGATCTTCGGCGACCATTCCGACGTCATGGCCTGCCGTGCCACCGGTTGCGCCATGCTCGCCGCCAACTCGCCGCAGGAGGCCCAGGATTTGGCGGTCATCGCGCAGGCGGCGACGCTGGCTGGGCGCATTCCGCTGATCCACTTCTTCGACGGTTTTCGAACCTCGCACGAGGTGGCCAAGATCATCGCGGTGGAAGCCGATGTCGTGCGCGCC
>JBGSHR010000117.1:0-2677 GCA_041752155.1 Thiobacillaceae bacterium
GCCGGTCTTGTCGAACACGAAATCGGTGGCCTTGGCCAAGGTCTCCAGGGCGTGGCCCCGGGTGGAGAGCAGGCCCAGCCGGGTCAGACGGCCCAGGGCGGCGGTGAGGGCGGCGGGGGTGGCCAGCGACAGGGCGCAGGGGCAGGACACCACCAGCACGGAGACGGTGATCCAGAAGGCCCGGGAGGCATCCACCAGATACCAGATGCCCGCCACGCTGGCGGCAATGATCAGCAGCCCGAGCACGAACCAGGATGCCACCCGGTCCGCCACCAGAGCCAGACGGGGTTTTTCCGCCAGGGCCCGGTCCAGCAGGCGGACGATGCCGGACAGCACCGTGTCCGGACCGACCTTGTCCACCCGTACCACCAAGGGGCTTTCCAGGTTGAGGGTGCCGCCGATGATCGGGCTGTCCAGTTGCTTGGAGGCCGGATGGGATTCCCCGGTGAGCAGGGATTCGTCCACGCTGGAACGGCCCTCCGCCACGCTGCCGTCGGCGGGAAAACTCTCTCCCGCTCCCACCATCACGAAGTCCCCCGGCGTCAGTTTGACCCCCGCCACGATCTCCTCCTCCCGATTGGCGGGATAACCGGGCAGGCGCAGGGCTGCCGCGGGGATGAGTTTGATCAGGGTCTCCGCCGCCTCGGCCGATTTCTTGCGCGCGTTCATCTCCAGGAAGCGGCCGGTGAGCAGGAAGAACACGAACATGGTGACCGAGTCGAAATACACGTGTTCGCTGCCGATGAGGGTACCGTAGACGCTGGCGGCGTAGGCGGCGCCCACCCCCAGAGCCACGGGCACGTCCATGCCGGCACGGCGTAGTTTCAGGTCGCGCCAGCTGCCCTGGAAGAACGGCCAGGCGGAATAGAACACCACCGGCGTGGTGAGGATCAGGCTGGCGAAGCGCATGAGCGCCTCGATGTCGCGGGACATGCTGTCCTCATGGGCCAGGTACACCGGCACCGCGTACATCATCACCTGCATCATGCCCAGGCCGGCGATGGCCAGGCGCCGGATAGCGGTGTTGCGCTCCTTGCGGAACAGCTCCTCCTGGCGGCTGGTGTCGAAGGGGTAGGCCCGGTAGCCGATGTGCTGGATGCTGGCGAGGATGTCCGACAGATGAATGCGGCTGTCGTCCCAGCGCACCCGGGCGCGCCGGGTGGAGAAATTGATATCGGCCGCCAGCACGCCGGGCAGTTGCTGCAAATGGCGCTCGTTGAGCCAGACGCAGGCGGCGCAGACGATGCCCTCCAGGATCAAGTTGGCCTCCCGGGTCTCACCTTCGCTCTTGACGAAGCTCTGTTGCACCTCTGGCAGGTCGTACAGCTTGAGGTTTCTGAGTTCCTCCAGGGCCGCTTCCGGGGTTTTCGGCAGATCTGTGCGCAGGCGGTAATAGTCGGCGTTGCCGGAATCGATGATGGTCTGGGCCACCACCTGGCAGCCCAGGCAACAAGCAGGGTGAACCTCGGACTGGAGCTGGATCCGGTAAGCCGTGCCGGTGGGGACGGGCTCGCCGCAATGGAAGCAGGTCTGGGGTTCGGGCATGGGCCGGATTCTACCCGGCGGCGGCGAGGTGGTTGGCCAGCTGGGCGAACTCCCCCACGGACAGGGTTTCGCCGCGTCGCCGGGGATCTATGCCCAGCGCCGCGAACAAATCATCGTCCACCAGACCCTTCAAGGTGTTGCGCAGGGTCTTGCGGCGCTGGCCGAAGGCGCGCTGCACCACCTCGGCGAACAGCTTCTTGTCCCGGTAGGGCACCGCCTCCAGCGGCAGCGGTGTCAGGCGCACGATGGCGGAGTCCACCTTGGGCGGCGGCTGGAACGCGCCGGGGGGTACCACGAACAGCTTCTCCACCCGGAAGCGGGCCTGCAGCATCACCGACAGGCGCCCGTAGTCCGGGGTGTCGGGGGCCGCCGCCATGCGATCCACCACCTCCTTTTGCAGCATGAAGGTCAGGTCGCGGATACCCGTCGCATAGTCCGCCAGGTGGAACAGCAGGGGCGAGGATATGTTGTAGGGCAGGTTGCCCACCACCCGCAGATCGGTGCCCAGGCTGGCGAAGTCGAAGGCCAAGGCATCGGCCTGGTGCACGGTGAGGCGCTCGGGCGGGAACTCGCCTTGCAGGCGCGGCACCATGTCCCGATCCAGTTCGATGACGTGCAGATGCGGCAGGGTGACCAGCAAGGGCCGGGTCAGGGCGCCCGGGCCGGGGCCGATCTCCACCATCAGGTCGGCGGGCTGGGGGCGGATGGCCTGGACGATGCGATTGACGTAGTGCGCATCCACCAGGAAGTGCTGGCCCAGGGCCTTCTTGGCGCGGGGGAGGGCCGTCATGCCGCGATCCGATGCACGGCCATCTCCCGGGCCGTGTCGATGGCGACGCGCAGGCTGCCCGGGTCGATTCGGCCCGTTCCGGCCAGGTCCAGGGCGGTGCCGTGGTCCACCGAGGTGCGTACGATGGGCAGCCCCAGGGTGATGTTCACCCCCTCGCCGAAGCTGGCGTGCTTCAACACCGGCAGCCCCTGGTCGTGGTACATGGCCAGCACCGCGTCGGCCTCGTCCAGGTACTTGCGCTGGAACAGGGTGTCCGCCGGCAAGGGCCCGGTGAGACGCATGCCCTGGGCGCGCAGCCGGGCCAGCACCGGGGCTATCACCTCGATCTCCTCCCGCCCCAGG
>JBGSHR010000118.1:0-4414 GCA_041752155.1 Thiobacillaceae bacterium
GCTTGCGCCAGGGCGGCGATGCGGGCGGCATTGCCGGCCAGGTCACCGACCACGGCATTCATTTGGGCGAGGGCGATCTTGAGTTGCATGGCTGGATTCTACGGGGGAAATCCACCCTTTTGCTGGGTTGAATGCCCCCACAGGGCCAGTTGGGCGCGAACGGGGGCGGCTGTTCCGAGGCGATGCTTTCAGTCCACAGGCTGGCGCGGGATGCCGCTCAGACCTTGAACTGCTTCACCAGTTTTTCCAGTTGCTCGGCCAGGGTGGCGAGCTGTTCGCTGGCGTTGTGGGTTTCGTGGGCGTTCTGGGCCGCCTCCCGCGCCACCGAGCCGATGTCGCCGACCTTGTGGTTGATGTCGTCCGCCACATTGCTCTGTTCGCCGGAACTGCTGGCGATCTGGGCATTCATGCGGGTGATGACGCCGACGGAACCGGAGATGGTGGCCAGGGCCTCGGCGCTTTCCTCCACGCTTTGCTCGCAGAAAGCGGCTTTTCCCTCGGCGCTCTTGATGGCGCCCACGGCCTCCTGGGCGCCACCCTGTACCTTGACGATGATGCTCTCGATATCTTTCGTGGCCTCCTGGGTGCGCTGGGCCAGGGTGCGGACTTCGTCCGCCACCACGGCGAAGCCGCGCCCCTGTTCGCCGGCGCGGGCGGCCTCGATGGCGGCATTGAGGGCCAGCAGGTTGGTCTGTTCGGCGATTTCCCGGATCAGGCCGATGACGCGACCGATGTCGCGGCTGTCGGTTTCCAGTCGGGTGATGACTTCAACGGCCTGGCCGAACTGCTCGGTCATGACGGAGATGGCGCCGAGGGCGTTGGTGACGGTTTCCGCCCCTTCCTTGGCCTCGCTATCCGCCTGGTGGGCGGCGCTGGCGGCTTCCTGGGTGTTGCGCGCCACCTCCTGCACGGTGGTGGCGAGCTGGTTCAGGGTGCTGGACAGGTGCTCGGTGTCGGACAATTGCTGTGCTACGCCTCCCTCGGTACGGGTGGAGACCTGCACCAGATCGCCGGCAACCTGGGCCAGGTGATGGGTGGCCTTCCCCACCTGGGCAAGGATGTCGGAGAAGCGTTCCAGCATGGCGTTGAGGGCCTTGCCGGCGCAGGCGATTTCGTCCGTGCCCCGCACCGGGATGCGCAGAGACAGGTCGGAATCCTGCTCGATCTTGCCCAGGGTGGTGGTGAGCTGGTTGATGGGGGCGGCGACGATCTTCCTGAGAGCGAGCATCATCAGGAACATGCCCAGCACGAACTGGCCCAGGTAGATGGCCAGGCTGACCAGGCCGACGTTGCGGATGTGCTGGTCCACTGGTGCCAGGTCGTAGGTGACGCGGATCGCGCCCAGGACCGTGCCGGCGGGGACGCTGTGACAGCCCATGCAATTCACGCCGCGGGTGCTTTCCGTGGCCTTGTAGGTGCGGACGACCGTGAGCCTGCGCCCTTGGGCGGTGTCTTCGATGCGTACGTTCTCTTCACCTTTGAGGGCGGCCTGATCCAGGTCGTCCAGGGCCTTTTCGTCGTCGGCGCCGGGGCCATATTGGCCGTTCACGCCCTCGGCGCGGATCACCCGAGCATCCAGGACGTTGGGTTGCGCGGTGATCTGTTTGTGCAGATCGGCCCGGTTTTCCATGCCGCCGGTGAGCATGAGTTTGTTGAGGCCGTCGAAATACCCGTCGGCTATGGTCTTGGTCTGTTCCGCGGTTAGATCCGCGGCCAGGCTTTCTTGCCGGAGGTGGGAATAGATCAGGCCTGAGGCCAGGATCACCAGGAACAGCATGGCGGTAAACGCCATGATCTTTGCCATCACGGTTCCACTGCAGGCGCGAAGTGTCATGTTGTCGGCTCCATCACTTCTGATTGTCTTATGACGCGGTTAACGGCCCCGGCCGGTATAACTTAAGTTAGATATTCAGACTAGACGAAGCGGATTTCTAGCCGGCGATCTCGCTCCAGCGTTTCTCCAGACGTTTCACGGAAACCGGTTCCGGCGTGCGCAGTTCCTGGGCAAACAGGCCGACGCGCAGCTCCTCCAGGCGCCAGCGGAAATCCTCCAGCCGGGGATCGTCCAGCCCCTGCGCGGCCAGACGATCACAGCGGGTGCGCCAGGCGGCGAGCAGGCCGGCCATCTCGTTCATGGCGCCCTGGTCCCGGGCGATCTGATCGGGCAATTTGCCCAGGCGTAGTTCCGCCGCCTTCAGGTAACGCGGCAGATGGGGCAGGCGTTGGGCCGGGTGGGCGGCCATGAAGCCGGGAAACACCAGTTGCGCCAGTTGCGCCTGGATGTCCGCCACTTGGGCTTTCCAGGCGGCGGGCGCCTTGGCCAGGGTCTGGACGATGCGCTGGACACTGGCGATGGCCTGGGTGGCTATCTCTCCCATCTGCTTGGCGGCCTCCGGCAGGCGCGGCCGGGAATTGGCGCAGGCCGCCTGGAACTCGGCCCGGGTGCGGGGCAGGGTATCGTCCAGCAGGGACAGGGCGGCGGCGGCCAGCACGTCGCGTACCAGGGCCTCGCACGCGGCTCCTTTGAACAGCAGCCCGAACTGAAGGCAGGCGGGCTTGAGGCGTTGCGTCAGGTCGCGCTCGTGCTGTTTCAACAAGTCGGGATAGCCCAGCCACACCAGGCGTGCAACCCCACTTCTATGGGCGAGGTGGGCACGGGCCGGGCTGTCGAACAGCTTCAGGCGCACCTGGCCCTCCACCGCCTCCAGGGCGGGAAAGGCGGCGACGCTGCGCGGGCCGGCCTGGATCTCCACGGTCTCCGGCAGATCGTCGCAGTCCCATTGGGTCAGTTTGTCCCGCTCGAACTGGCCGGCGGAGCGGGCCAGTTCCTGGCTGGCCTGGCCGCCCAGTTGCTGGCGCAGGGTGCCCAGGTCGCGTCCCTGGGCCAGGGTCGCGCCCTTGTCGTCCACCACACGGAAGTGCATGGCCAGGTGGGCTGGCAGGGCTTCGGGGCGCCAGGCATCGCGGGGGATGGGGGTGCCGGTGGTGCGGGTGAGAAAGGTGGCGAGGGCGTCGGTGAGGAGCTGCGTCGGGCTTCCTTGCTGATCCAGCAAGGCCTGGGTGGCGGCACGGGCGTAGTCCGGCACCGGCACGAAGGCGCGGCGGATGGATTGGGGCAGGCTCTTGATCAGGGCGGTGACCTTCTCCTCCAGCAGGCCGGGCACCAGCCAGTCGCAGGCCAGGACCGAGACCTGGTTCAAGGCGGCCAGGGGCACCAGCAGGGTGACGCCGTCATCCTCGGTGCCCGGGTCGAAGCGGTAGGAGAGGGGGAAGGCCACGCCGTTGTATTCGATGCTGGGGGGGAAGTCCCGGGCGGTGCCGCGCTTGTCCCCCGCCAGCAGGGCGTCCCGGTCCAGGAACAGCAGCTTGGGCTGGTCCCGCTCCGCCTCCCGGCGCCATTTCTCGAAGGCGGCGCCGTTGTGCAGGCCGGCCGGGATGCGGGCGTCGAAGAACTGGTACAGGGCTTGCTCGTCCACGGCGATGCGGGCGTTGCGCGAGCGGTGGGCCAGGTCGTCGATCTCTTCCAACAGCTTTTGGTTGTGCAGAAAGAACGGCGCCCGGCTCTCGTATTCGCCGTGCACCAGGGCGCCGCGGATGAACAACTCCCGGGACAGCACGGGATCGATGGGGCCGTAGTGCACCTTGCGTCCGTTCACCACCGGCAGGCCGTACAGGGTGGCGCGCATGGCGGCGGCCACGTGGGCCGGTTTCTTGGCCCAGTGGGGATCGCTGTAGCTCACCTTGAGCAGGTGCTGGGCGGCGTGTTCGATCCACTCCGGCTCGATCTTCGCCACGGTGCGGGCATAGACCCGGCGCGTCTCGACGATCTCGGCGGCCATCACCCACTTGGGCTTCTTCTTCACGGCGGAGCCGGGGAACAGGGCGAACTTCATGTCCCGGGCGCCCAGGTAGACGCCGTCCTCGGTGAGCATGCCCAGGTTGCCCAGCAGGCCGGTCATGAGGGACTGGTGCAATGGCGCGTAGGCGATGGCCGGTCCCTCACCCCCGGCCCCTCCCCCAGGGGGGGAGGGGAGGGCGTTGCCCCCTCTCCCCTCGGGAGAGGGTTGGGGTGAGGGAGCGGCCAGGGAAGCCGGAATTTGGTGTTCCGCCACGCGCCACCCCAACTCCTTCACCTGGCTGGAGAGCTGGGCGAACACGTCGCGCCATTCCCGCACCCGGTTGGGGGACAGGAACTCCGCCTTGAGGCCGTCGCGCAGCTTGCGCTGGGATTTGCGATGGATGTGCTGCTCGTCCAGATAGCGCCAGAGTTTGACGATGCCGGCGAAGTCCGAGTTGGCGTCGGTGAAGCGGCGGTGCTTCTGGTCGGCGGCCTCCTGCTGGTCCAGGGGGCGCTCGCGCGGGTCCTGCACCGAGAGATAGGCGGCGATCACCAGGGCCTCGTACAGGCAGCCCG
>JBGSHR010000119.1:0-4856 GCA_041752155.1 Thiobacillaceae bacterium
CAGCGCCGACACGCCGTCACGCCCTTCGCCCAGCAGCAGGCTGGCGGTCTTGCGTGACGCCCCCAGGGTGCCCAGCGTCAGGGTGTGGCCGTTCATATCCAGCGCCAGCTGCTCGCCATCGACGATCAGGCCGCGCCATACGCGGTTAGCGTCCAGCGTGAGCGCCAGACTGCGCGGGTTGACCTGGTTGAACACGGCCCAGGCGCCGGCATCGGGCGCGGCCAACTCGATCCAAGACGCATCCTCGGACAGCACGCCCGCACCCGACGGCGCCCAGTGCCGCCGGTCCTCAATCAGCCGGAGGTTGTAGCTGAAGGTGCCACTGCCGGTGGTGGTGGTGCGGAAGCGGCTGTCGTCGGGCGAGCCCGCGTGGACTTCGGTGCTGAACTGGGCGGTCAACATCGCGCCGGCCTGCACCTGGTAGCTGCCGGAGAACGACGTGTCCGCCAGCGCCAACTCGAACGAAGCGCCGTGCGTCAGATTCAGCACACCCGGTTCTAGCGGGTTGCCTTGATTGAAATCGGCCGTCAGCACATCGTCGCCCTGGCCCAGCACCAGGGACACCGTGGTGCGCCCGTACTCATCTTCGACTCGCGGCGCCGTGTTCGCGTTGCTGTGCGACGACGCCATCGAAAACGTCAGTTCGGCCATGACACCGGCCTGCCGCGGGTCAAGCGAAAAACTGCCCAGTACCGCCTGGATCTGGCCCAGGCTGTGGCTGCGCACGTCGCGGCCATCGTCCCTCAGCCGGCCGCCGACCCCTGACGCGACGCCTGACACCGACAGTTGGCCGTCACTGGCCACCAGCCGCGCCGAGCTGAACGAGGCGTCGGCGGACAGCGTCAGGAAGCTCGGCACCGGCGCGGACGTGCTGTGGGTATCGTGCCCCAGGGTCACGAGGCCGTTGCTGGCGAAGGCATCGGCCGTCCCCTCGAACAGCGTGAACGCCAGGCTGGGTGTCGAGCAGGCCAGTATCGCGGCCGTCGCCAGCAGGCGACCCAACGGCGGGGCCGGCTGCCTGACACGGGCGAGGTAGGTTGCGGCGGAGCGGGTTCTAACAGCAGATCGAGACATGGAAAATCCCAAGAGTGGCGGGGAGGTGCAGGTACCCAGTGTATGGCGCGCTGGGCCACTAGGGCGACTATCTCAGACCATGATTGATTCAGGCGGCGCGGCGACGTGCGGCGAAGCCGACCAAGCCGATGCCGATCAGCATCAGCGCGTAGGTTTCGGGTTCGGGCACGGGGGCGGCGGTAAACGCTACGTTGTCCAGCAGGATGCCGGCGTCATTGCTCAGGCTGCCGTTGGCTGCGCCAAGAATGGTGATTGTCGCGCTGCTTGCATCGGCTACCCAGCTGAACGATTTGTTCTCCCATTCGAAACCGCTGGGGTCGCTGTTGATGACGTTGGTGAGCAATGTAGCCGCGCCGTTGTTGATGCTGACGCTGACCGTCGAACTGCCGAAACCGGTTTGGTCAACATTGCCCAGGTCGAAGGTCAGCAGGTAGGTCGCGCCGATGACCGTGGCGACGGCGTCAGAGCGCAGGCCTTTGTCGTAGCCATAAATGCCGGTCAGGTCGATGCACTGGTTCCCGTCGGTACAGGTCGAGTGATACGAAAGCTGAGTTTGTCCGCCAACCACCGTCCAGCCGGTGATGTCCGTCGAGCCGGAGTCGAAGAAGTAGTTTCCGGGCGCTGCCTGAGCCGGTGTTTCAAAGGAGCCATTGGTCAGCAGGTTGGCGGCAGGTGTTGCCTGCGCGCTGGTTGCGGAGAATGCTGCGGCGAGCGCGAAGGCAAGGAGAGCGGGTTTCATGGCGGTTGCTTTATAGAATTTAGGCTGGATTCAAGCGGCGCGACGACGTGCGGCGAAACTAAGCAGGCCGAGGCCGGCCAGCATCAGGGCATAGGTTTCGGGTTCGGGAACAGCGGCGGTAAATTGCAATTCGCCCACACTGTTCAAGGCATCGCCATCAACCGCGATCACTTTGGCATAACGCGCCAGGGTAGGCGTGAGGCTGCCGCTGAAATTGTCCATCCCCCATCCCACGCTGCCTTCACTGGCACCGACAAAGATGTCACTGACACTAACGTTGGAGAGCCCCCAATTAACGCCATCCTGAGACAAGTAGATTTCGTAGGAATCATTGTTGTCCAGGCTGACGTTGTAGCCAGTCACCGTATAGTTTTGATCGAATTCGAACACGATGGATTCGGCAAAACCTGTCCACCAGGCAGTATCAGTTTGCCAGTCCTGGCCTGCCGGGGAGAACACGCCATCATGGGCGTAAGCAACATTATGGATACCGGCACTACCGGTCACGGCACTGTAAACAACGTTGCCGGCCTGGGCGGCAACGTTTCCAATAGACAAGGACAGGGCGAGGATGAGGGGACTGAAAAAAGGCTGCTTCATGATTTGAAATCTCCTGTTAGTGAATGCTGGGGAATCAGCAGAGAGTCTTTGCCGCGTTATTGCGACGGCGTGCGGCGAAACTAAGCAGGCCCAGCCCGGCCAGCATCAGAGCGTAGGTGTCGGCTTCGGGGACGGCAGCCACACGGATGTCATCCAGGGCAATGCCATCGCCGTAATAGGGATACGGGTTGGTGAAGACGACAGAGCGGATGCTTGGCGTAGCGCTGTCGTTGGCCACGCCCAGGAACAGCTTGTTGTAAAGCTGGTAGTTGTAGTTGGGCGCGCTGGCGGTGGCCAGCAGATTACCGCCGCCGTCGGTGCCGTCGTAGGCGGACAACGTAACTGTCCGATCGCCCAGTCCATTGAACAGGTCGATCACGAACAGGCCCGCGCCCAATACGGCCTGGTCAAAATTCAGGGTCAACGACCAGGAACCGGACGGGTTGTAGGCGCTGTAGGCGCGGGATTCGGCGGCCGCGCCTTCGGCGGCCGAATTCGGGCCGTAGCCGTACACCGTGCCGTCATAGTTGTTGCGGTAGTCATAGACCGCGTTGAACGTGAGCGCGCCACCGGACAGCGCCATATTCACGCCGATACCGGCATAGAAATCAGATTGCAGAGCGCCCAGCGGATGCGTTTCGAAATCGATGTCGGTGTTGACCGCACCGCCGAGACTGGCGATCCGGTTCGTCCAGTCGATGGAATTGCCGGCGGGGTTGCTGGCGAACGCGGTGACGCCTGCCTGGGCGACGCCGGCCAGGCCACTGGAGACAAGCACGAGTACAAGCAGGGTCGATTTCATGAGCGTGGTTCTCCAGGAGGATTAGAAGGCGGCAATAGCGCGGCGACGCGCGATGAAGCCGACCAGACCGATGCCGATCAGCATCAGGGCGTAGTTGTCAGCTTCGGGGACGGGGGCGGAGACGAAGCTCACCCTCACGTCATCGATGACGGGGCCGTATGAGGTATTTGCTGACGCGGCGGCAATCGTCAATACGGTATTGCTGCCGTTTGCGATGAACTGGTAGCTCTGGGTGTAGAACGTTTGCGCAGAAAAGGATGTGGAAAAGGCTGGCGCGAAGTTCGCTGTCAAGGAGCCTGCGCTGACTGTGCCCGTGTTCGTGTACGTCGGATACCCCGAGACTGCCGCAGCTCCGAAGCTCAATGCGTAAGTTGCACCCTGCACGGTCGGCAGATTGATCGAAACCGAGCCGGCACCGCCGTCATACCAACCCAGATCAACCGCATGTACGCCGTCGCTGGCGCCATAGTTCGATGTGCTGAGCCAGTCCACACCCACGCCGCCGACGGTCCAGCCCTGTATCGCGGTCGCGCCGGGGTTCAGTGACTGAAAACTCCAGTTGCCCGTGCCAATCGGCGTGAAGGCGCCCAGCTCAAAACTGCCGGTGCCGATACCGTAAGTGGTGTCAATCAGGTTGGCGACTGGGGTGGCCAGGGCGCTGGTTGTGGACAGCGCGGCGGCAAGAGCAAAGGCAAGAAGGGATGTTTTCATGGTGGTGATTCCTGTTGGTCAAAGATGAATGGCGTTGGATTCGGTGCGACGCAATTTCAGGCCCACCAGGCCGATGCCGATCAGCATCAAGGCGTAGCTGTCGGCCTCGGGCACGGGCGCCATGCTGAACGAGTAGTACTTGCCGCTGGCGTTGGGGCCGCTGGTGCCATCGCCCAGATAAACGCTGTTGCACAGGTAGCCCAGCGGCGCGCAGGAACCGTAGTTCCCCACATTGCCCTGGCTGATGAATGCGCCGTCGATCCACAGCTCTGCGCTACCCGCATTAACCCCGGTTGCGTGACTGACCAGACGGTAGGTGTGTGCGAGGTGCGTATCGACGCCGGCGTAGTAGCCCCAATCGGTTTTCACGCCCGCGTCGCCAAGGCTAAAGCCATAAGCGTGCCCGGTGCCATCGAAGAAACCCGCGCCAAAAGCCCAATGGTTGTTGGCGTCGTAAACCTGTTCCTGGAACAGTTGCGCCCGCACTTCCAGCGTGTAATCCAGCCCCGGGGTCAATGCATCGAACAGGTTGTAGCGGTTCGAACTCGGTGCATAGGAGGCGACCCCTATCGTGTTCTGGGTCAGCACCCCGCCGCTCACCGAAAACACGCTGTTTTCATTGGGCGCCGAGGTGTTCAGGCCAATGTAAGACCAGCCCTGCGCCGAGGGGAGACTGTTGAAATCCAGGTTGATGGCCGCGCCGGCTTCGGCGCTGGCCAAGGCAAATACCAGGGCGGATGCGAGGGAAAGGACATGGCGTTGCATCGGATCACCTATCGAGATTTACGCGGCGTTTTTCGCTAGGCTCGCGGCGGCGCGCGATGAACCCGACCAGGCCGATGCCGATCAGCATCAGGGCGTAGCTGTCGGCCTCGGGCACCGGCGCGGCCAGCGCGGCAACCTGGGCGCCGCTCAGCGCGGTGTCGTAGA
>JBGSHR010000120.1:0-1819 GCA_041752155.1 Thiobacillaceae bacterium
AGCGCCACGCCCATGCGGCGTTTTACAAAGCTTTCCGGCTTGCCGAACAGGCGCAGGTCGGTGCCCGGTACCCGCAAGGCCTCGTCCACCCCCTCGAAGCGGATGCCGGACGCCTCAACCGCGCCGTAGATCACCGCCGAGGCGCCGGGATTGCGTAGCGACACGTCCACCGGCAGGCCGAGGATGGCGCGGGCATGCAGCTCGAACTCGGACTGGCGCTGAGTGGTCATGGTCACCATGCCGGTGTCGTGGGGGCGCGGGCTCACTTCGGAAAACCACACCTGTTCGCCCTTGACGAAGCATTCCACCCCGAACAGACCCAGTCCGCCCAGATCGTCGGTGACCGCCCGGGCCATGGCCTGGGCCCGTTCCAGGGCGAGCGGGGCCATGGCCTGGGGCTGCCAGCTCTCCACGTAATCCCCATGCACCTGGACATGGCCGATGGGCGCGCAGAAATGGGTTTCCACCCGGCCGTCATTGCCCAGGGCCCGCACCGTGAGCAGGGTGATTTCGTAGTCGAAATCGATGAAACCTTCGACGATCACCCGTCCCTTCCGCACCCTGCCACCGGCATTGGCGTAATACCAGGCCTCGGCCAACCCCTCCGGCCCATCCACCTTGCTCTGGCCCTTGCCGGAAGAAGACATGACCGGCTTCACCAGACAGGGGTAGCCGATCCGGTCGGCGCCGACACGCAGTTCTTCCAGGGAATCGGCGAAGGCATAGGGCGAGGTGGGCAGCTGCAGTTCCTCCGCCGCCAGGCGGCGGATACCTTCCCGATTCATGGTGAGGTGGGCCGCCCGTGCCGTCGGAATCACCCGGCACACCCCGGCCTGCTCCAGCTCCAGGAGGGTTTCCGTGGCGATGGCCTCGATCTCCGGCACGACGATATGGGGTTTTTCCGAATCGATCAGGCGCGCCAGCACATTGCCGTCGGCCATGTCGATGGTCTGGGGCCGGTGCGCCACCTGGTGGCCGGGCGCGCCGTCGTAGCGGTCCACGGCGATCACCTCCACCCCCAGGCGCTGCAGGGCGATGATGACCTCCTTACCCAGTTCCCCGGCGCCCAGCAGCATGACCCGGGTGGCGGACGGCGACATAGGCGTACCGATGTGCATTTATTTCTCCTAGCAGACACACAGTTTTATAGTGTCGCCAAGCTTACCGGAACGTCCCCAAGGAATCCTCATGCGCAAATTGCTTCTGCTCGCCGCGCTCCTCGTCCTGCCGGCCCATGCGGACGACTGGCTCTACTACACCGTGCCGGGCGACACCCTGAGCGGCATCGGCCAGCAATATCTGAAAAACCCGAAGGACTGGCCCAAGGTGCAATCCGCCAACGGCGTGCCGGTTCCCGAGCGCCTGCCCGCCAACGCCCATCTCAAGATCCCCGTTCCCCTGCTCAAGGTCACCCCCGCCCCGGCTGTAGTCACCGCGGTCACCGGCAACGTGCGCTTCAAACCGGCCACCGGCGCCTTCCAGCCGCTGAGTTTGGGTGACCAACTCAAGGGCGGCGAAACCGTGCTCACCGGCCCGCGCAGCAGCGCCGCCTACCGCTTCGCCGACGGCACCACCCTGACCCAGCAAGCTTCCAGCAAGCTGGGGTTCGGGCGCCTGAAAGCCTATGGCAAGACCGGCATGGTCACCACCGAGTTCGCCCTGGACAGCGGCCGCCTGGAGGCCCAGGCCGCGAAACAGATCGCCCCCGCCGGCGGCTTCAAGGTCATCACACCGGTGTCGGTGGCCGGCCTGCGCGGCACCGATTTCCGCCTCAACGTGGACGAGGCGGGCCAGATCCTGCGCAGCGAGGTGCTGGAAG
>JBGSHR010000121.1:0-2093 GCA_041752155.1 Thiobacillaceae bacterium
GAGCACAGTTTCTGATGCGTCTGATCCATCGCGTCGCCGAGCTGCGCACGGCCCTGGACGGCGCGCGCGAGACCGCCTTCGTGCCCACCATGGGCAACCTCCACGCCGGCCACCTCTCCCTGGTCGAACTGGCCAAGGGGCACGGCCGCCCGGTGGTGGCCAGCATCTTCGTCAACCCGCTCCAGTTCGGCCCCGATGAGGACTACGCCCGCTACCCCCGCACCCTGGAGGCCGACTGCGCCCGGCTGGAGGCCGCCGGCTGCGACATCGTGTTCGCCCCCGATGGACAGGAGATGTATCCGGAGCCCCAGACCTACATCGTGCAGCCGCCCCTGGCCAGCGAGTTGTGCGGCGCCCAGCGCCCCGGCCATTTCGCCGGCGTGGCCACCGTGGTGCTCAAACTGTTCAACATGGTCCGGCCCCGCCATGCCGCCTTCGGCAAAAAGGACTACCAGCAGCTGTTCATCCTCAAGGGCCTGGTGCGCCAGTTCAACCTGCCCATCACCGTGCTGGCAGGGGAAACCGGCCGCGCCCCGGACGGCCTCGCCCTGTCCTCGCGCAATGCTTATCTGAGCCCGGAGCAGCGCGCGGAGGCCCCCAGCCTTTACCGTGCGCTGAACGAGGTGGCGCAACAGCTGAAAGCCGGCGCGGGGGACATCCACAAACTAGAAGACACCGCCCGGGCCACCCTGCAACAGCGTGGCTGGCAGGTGGATTACGTGTCGGTGCGCAGCCGGGCCACCCTGTTGCCGCCCAGTCCCGGCGAGGGGGAGCGGGTGGTATTGGCCGCCGCCCGCCTGGGCACCACCCGCCTCATCGACAATATCGAGTGTTAACAGGTAGTTAGACTGGTTCGCCGCGCCCGGATTCTGGCGTGGAACAGGATAAACGCTACAATCCCGCCCCCCTTTACCGGTATTTGTCCGCCATGCAACGCACCCTGCTCAAATCCAAGCTGCACCGCGTGCGCGTCACGGCCTGTGAACTGGAGTACGAAGGCTCCTGCGCCATCGACGAGCTGCTCCTGGAGGCCGCCGACATCCGCGAATACGAGCGCATCGAGCTCTACAACGTCAACAACGGCGAGCGTTTCGCCACCTACGCCATCCGCGGCCAGCGCGGCTCCGGCATGATCTCGGTGAACGGCGCCGCGGCGCGCAAGGCGGCCGTGGGCGATGTGCTGATCATCGCCAGCTACGCCACCTACAGCGAGATGGAACTGGCCCAGTTCTAACCCAAGCTGGTTTACGTGGACGAGAAGAACCGCATCAAGCGCATCGGCGGCGAGATCCCGGCTCAGGCCGCCTGATCGGCATCCAGCAAGGCGTGTAGACGCCCCCAATCGAAGCAGGGGCCCGGGTCCGTCTTGCGCCCCGGGGCGATGTCGGCATGGCCCCGGATGTCGGCGATGGGATAGGCCCCGCGCAACACCCGCACCAGATCGGCCAGGGCCCGATATTGGGCGTCCGTGAACGGCACCTCGTCGCTGCCTTCCAGCTCGATGCCGATGGAGAAATCATTGCAGCGTTCGCGCCCGCACCAGGCTGACGCGCCCGCATGCCAGGCCCGCTTGCCGCAGGGCACGAACTGCACGATCGCCCCATCGCGGCGGATGAAGAAGTGGGCCGAGACGCGCAGGCCCTGGATCTGGGCGTAATAGGGATGGGCGCCGGGATCGAGCTGGTTGGTGAACAGCGCCTCCACCCCGGGTCCGCCGAACTCCCCGGGCGGCAGGCTGATGTTGTGGATCACCAGGAGCGAGCAGGCCGTCCCGTCCGGACGCTCATCCCAGTTGGGCGAGGCGATGTGGTTCACGCCCGCGAGCCAGCCCGCGTCGTCCAGCGCCCACGCCCCCGGAGTTGTCGCGGGCGTCTCATTCCCGCTGGCTTCCGGGTTCACGGCTCCTCCTGGGCGGGTTGGGCCAAGGCCCGGGCCAGGGCGGCATCCAGGGCCGCCTGGGTCACCTCGCAATCCAGGCGGGCGTGGTAGCGGCCATCCACATACAGGAACAGCGCGGGCAGGTGGAACACCTCCAGCGCCCGGGCCAGGCCCGGGCTGGCCTGCACATCCACCTTGAACAGCCGGGCCGCCGT
>JBGSHR010000122.1:0-1893 GCA_041752155.1 Thiobacillaceae bacterium
GTGTCCCGGGGTTTGCGCGGTGCCGGGGCTGGCCGCGCCGGCCGGGCTTCCTGGGCCGGCACGACTTCGTAGTCGTCTTCCTCGAATTCGGATGGCTCCTCGGCTTCCCTGGGTTGCCAGGCCTCCCTGGATTCCCGGGTCTCCTTGCCTTCCCGGGTCAAGCCACACCAGCGCATCAGCGACAGCACTTCCTCCTCGGGCAGTTCCTCCTTCATGCCGCGCTTGAGCCGGGGTGGCAGGGCGACGGGGCCGAAGCGCACGCGGATCAGGCGGCTGACGGTGAGGCCCAGGTGCTCGAACAGGCGTCGCACCTCCCGGTTGCGCCCTTCCTTGATCACCAGGTGATACCAGTGGTTGATGCCCTCGCCGCCGGCGGGAACGATGCTCTCCACCCGGGCCATGCCGTCCTCCAGGGGAACGCCCGCCAGCAGGGAATCCATGAGCTCCTTGGTGAGGGCGCCGATGATGCGCACGGCGTATTCCCGCTCCACCTCGTAGCGGGGATGGGACAGGCGGTTGGCCAATTCGCCGCTGGTGGTGAACATGAGCAGGCCTTCGGTATTGAAGTCCAGGCGGCCGATGTTGACCCAGCGGCCGCCGCGCACATTGGGCAGGCCGTCGAACACCGAGGCGCGCTTTTCCGGATCGTCGCGGGTGACGATCTCGCCTTCCGGCTTGTGATAGACCAGGACCCGGGGCACCTGTTTGCGCCAGGCCAGGCGGATCAGCTTGCCGTTGACCTTGACGCTGTCGCCGGGCTTGACCCGGTCCCCCACCTTGGCGGGATAGCCGTTGACGGTGACCCGGCCGTCGGCGATGAGCTGCTCCATGTCGCGACGCGAGCCCATGCCGGCGGTGGCCAGGGCCTTGTGGAGTTTCTCGCTGTTGTCTTCCAGCGTGGCGGGGTCGGTCTTGAGGGGGCGGCCCATGAAGGAATAGCGCGGCATGATGGCATCCGAAATAGTTTTGGGTATAGGCGGGTATATTAGCCACTGCTACTCTCCCTGACGATAAATAATCAGCTACATGCCCGCCCGTCCTCCTCTCTCTTCTCCCCTCGCCCCGCAATGACCCCAGACCCGACTAGCGCCACGACTGGCGCCGATGCCCTGCAGCGCGTGGTCAAGGTGCGCCGCGACTACAACACCTGGGTGGCCAACGAGACCCTGGAGGACTACGCCCTGCGCTTCACCCCGCGCAGCTACCGCAAGTGGACCGAGCTGCGCGTGGCCAACACCGCCTTCGGCGCCGCCTCCTTCCTGGTGCTGGAGGCGGTGGGCGCCACCTTGCTGGTGCAATACGGCTTCATCAACGCCGCCCTGGCCATCATCGCCACCGGCCTGATCATCTTCTTCGCCGGCCTGCCGGTGAGCTGGTATGCCGCCCGCCACGGCCTGGACATGGACCTGCTGACCCGGGGCGCCGGTTTCGGCTATCTCGGTTCCACCATCACCTCCCTCATCTACGCCTCCTTCACCTTCATCTTCTTCGCCCTGGAAGCGGCCATCATGGCCTATGCCCTGGAGCTGGCCTTCCACATCCCGCCGGCCTGGGGCTATCTGATCTGCGCCCTGGTGGTGATTCCCCTGGTCACCCACGGCGTCAGCGTCATCAGCAAGCTGCAAACCCTGACCCAGCCCATCTGGCTGGCCATGCTGGTGTTGCCCTACCTGTTCCTGCTGGCCCAGGAACCCCAGACCTTCGCCGGCCTCATGGGCTACGGCGGCCAGGAAGGCAGCCACACGGGTTTCGACATCCAGCTGTTCGGCGCCGCCATGGCCGTGGGCCTGGCCCTCATCACCCAGATGGGCGAGCAGGCGGACTACCTGCGCTTCATGCCGGAACGCACCTCGGCCAGCACCCCCAAACAGCGGCGCCGCTGGCTGGCCGGCG
>JBGSHR010000123.1:0-1577 GCA_041752155.1 Thiobacillaceae bacterium
CGCCGAATTGCGCAAGCTGGGGGCCGAGACCGTGGAGGTGGGCCTGCCCAATTCGCGGCTGTCGGTGGCGGCCTACTACGTGCTGGCCCCGGCCGAGGCCTCCAGCAACCTGTCCCGCTTCGACGGCGTGCGCTACGGCTACCGCACCCCGGAATACAAAGACCTGCTGGACATGTACGAGAAGACCCGGGCCGAGGGCTTCGGCAGCGAGGTGAAGCGCCGCATCATGATCGGCACCTACGTGCTGTCCCACGGCTATTACGACGCCTACTACCTGCAGGCCCAGAAGCTGCGCCGCCTGATCGCCGACGACTTCACCCAGGCCTTCAAGCGGTGCGACGTGATCCTGGGCCCCACCGCCCCCACCACCGCCTTCAAGCTGGGGGAGAAGACCGCCGATCCGGTCGAGATGTACCTCTCCGACATCTACACCATCGCCGTCAACCTGGCCGGCCTGCCGGGCATGTCCCTGCCCTGCGGCTTCGACAGCCAGAATCTACCCATAGGCCTGCAGCTGATCGGCAACTACTTCGGCGAGGCGCGCATGCTCAACGTGGCGCACCAATACCAACTGGCCAGCGACTGGCACACCCGTACACCGCAGGGGCTCTGAATCATGCAATGGGAAACCGTCATCGGGCTGGAGGTGCATACCCAGCTCTCCACCCAGTCGAAGATCTTCTCCGGCGCGCCTATCGCCTTCGGCGCCGCCCCCAACACCCAGGCCTGCCAGGTGGACATCGCCCTGCCCGGCGTGCTGCCGGTGCTCAACAAGGGCGCGGTGGAGCGGGGCATCAAGTTCGGCCTGGCCATCGGCGCCAAGCTCAACCGCACCAATATCTTCGACCGCAAGAATTACTTCTACCCGGACCTGCCCAAGGGCTACCAGATCAGCCAGTTCGCCCTGCCCATCGTCGAGGCGGGCGAGCTCAAGATCCAGGTGGACGGCGAGGAAAAGACCATCCGCATCACCCGCGCCCACCTGGAAGAGGACGCCGGCAAGTCCCTGCACGAGGACTTCCACGGCATGACCGGCATCGACCTGAACCGGGCCGGCACCCCCCTGCTGGAGATCGTCTCGGAGCCGGACATGCGCTCCGCCAAGGAGGCGGTGGCCTACGCCAAGGCCCTGCACACCCTGGTGACCTGGATCGGCATCTGCGACGGCAACATGCAGGAGGGCAGCTTCCGGGTGGACGCCAACGTCTCGGTGCGCCCCGTAGGCCAGAAGGAATTCGGCACCCGGCGCGAGGTCAAGAACCTCAACTCGTTCCGCTTCCTGGAACAGGCCATCAACTACGAGGTGCGCTGGCAGATCGAGCAGATCGAGGACGGCCACAAGATCCAGCAGGCCACCGTGCTGTTCGACCCGGACACGGGCGAGACCCGCATGATGCGCACCAAGGAAGACGCCCACGACTACCGCTACTTCCCCGATCCCGACCTGCTGCCGGTGAAGCTGGAGGAGGACTGGATCGAGCAGGTGCGCGCCAGTCTGCCGGAGCTGCCCAAGGACAAGCAGGCGCGCTACGTGGGCGAGTGGGGCCTGTCCGCCTACGACGCCGCCGCGCTCACCG
>JBGSHR010000124.1:0-1885 GCA_041752155.1 Thiobacillaceae bacterium
GGCCTTCCGCGACCTGCGTGCGCCGGTGGTGCGCCTGACCGGTCCGGACGCTCCCGCCGCCTCGTCCTGGGTGCTGGAGCAAGCCGCTTTACCCGGTGCCGAAGCGGTGGTCAAGGCCGCCCTCGATCTGATGGGCGGCACGCATCTCGGGCAAGACCGCGCCATGGCCACCCTTACCAGCGATGACCAACTTGCCGGACTCGTCGCATGAAACGCCTTGCCATGGGAACCATGGCCGAACCCACCCCGAGAGACATAAGCTGACAGGACGCCGGTTCGGCCAAGGAGACACTGAGAGGAAAAGCCGGGGTCTCCCCGGTGCCTGACACCACCGAAAACACTGTGATCGCGCACAAACAGGCACGAAGATGAGGCACCGTCCGCACCATGCCCGGTGCATAACCGGCGCATGCCCCGCCCGCGCCGATGGCAAAACCCAGTGAAATCATATAGGTGTAACTTGGCATGTTGATTGCCTGTGTTTTAATGCGTGGCGAAAGCCATACAGTCATCTCATGACATCCGGACACCGACATGCACGCGAGCAGCGAAGAACAAGGTTGGCTACCCAGCTCCGGCAAGCAGCACCCCACACCAGCGCCCGCCACCGAGGGCCTGAAGCAATTTCCCGAAGTTGACGACAGCCAACCGCCTGCGGCCGCTACCGGCTTGACCGTGCTGATGCTGGCGGGCGTGCTGTGGCTGTTGCTGACCGGTAGTTTCGACCCCCAGGAACTCGTCGCCGGCGCCTTGGTGAGCCTCGTCGTGGCCGCCCTGGCCTACGCCAGGAGCGGCATATTCGCCGGCGTGCGCTGGTCCTTCACCCTGCCAGGCGCCCTGTCGATCTATCTCGGCGTGTTCGCCATCGCCCTGTTTCGCGCCAACATCGACGTGGCCCGGCGCGTACTGTCGCCCAGCCTGCCGATCCGGCCCGGCGTGGTCCAGGTACGCACCGGCCTGAGCTCCGCCCTGGGCCGCCTGCTGCTGGCCAACAGCATCACCCTGACGCCGGGCACCCTGACAGTGGATGTGGAGGATGACCTGCTGACCATCCACTGGATCGACTGCCCGCCGGATATCGATATGCAAGCCGCCACAGACGCCATCGCCGCCGATTTCGAGCGCCACTTGCGGAGCTTCGTGCGATGACCCCGGCCGAATTCATTCAATACGCCGCCCTGCTGGTATTTGCCGCCGCCATCCTGCTGGCTCTGCTGCGCTTCGCGCGCGGGCCCGCCACGCCGGATCGGCTGGTGGCCGCCGACACCCTGACGGTGATCGCCACCGCCATCCTGGTGGCCCTGGCGCCACTCCTGGGCAGCGCCTTATATCTGGATGTGGCCCTGATCTACGGCGTGCTGGCCTTCGTCGGCGTCGTCGCCCTGGCGCGCATCATCGAAACCGGGAGACGGACATGAACCTGGCCGGCAGTCTCCTGGTGCTGGTGGGCGCCCTGTTCTGCTTCCTCGGCGCCCTGGGCGTATGGCGCATGCCCGATGTCTACAACCGCATCCAGGCGGGCACCAAGGCGGTGACCCTGGGCGTGCTGGCCACCCTGCTGGGGGTCGCCCTGTTGCAGCCGAGCTGGTGGCCCAAGCTGCTCGCCATCGGCGGACTCCTGCTGCTGACCAACCCGGTCAGCTCCTCGGTGATCGCCCGCGCCCTGTACAAGGCCGGCGTGCGGCCGTGGCAAACCCCCGACAAAGGCGAGCACTGATATGGACTGGGCCGATCTGATCATCGTCGTCATGGTGGCGCTGGTGCTGGTGGCGGCGTTCGCCGCCATGTTCCTGAAAAACCTGCTGGGCGCCGCCGTGGCCACCGCCCTGGTATCCCTGGGCGTCTCGGTGTTCTTCGTCATCCTGCGCGCGCCCGACGTGGCGCT
>JBGSHR010000125.1:0-4837 GCA_041752155.1 Thiobacillaceae bacterium
CCGGCATGGAGGTGGTGGCCGTGCCCACCCTCTATCCCGGCGGCGGCGGCAAGCAGCTCATCCACACCCTCACCGGCGTGGAAACCCCCAGCGGCGGCCGTTCCACCGACGTGGGCATCCAGGTGTTCAACGTCGGCACCGCCTACAGCCTGTACCGGGCGGTCGTCCTGGGCGAACCCATGGTGTCCCGCCTGGTCACGGTCACCGGCCGAGTGGCCGATCCGGGCAACTTCGAGGTGCGTATCGGCACCCCCATCGCCGACCTGATCCAGGCCGCCGGCGGCGCCTTGCCCGGGGCCACCGGCGAGATCGTCGGCGGTCCCATGATGGGCTTCGACCTGATCGACACCAGCGCGCCGGTGACCAAGGCGGTGAACTGCCTCCTGATCAAGGACCAGGCGCTGTTCCCGGCCAAGCCGGTGGTCCTGCCCTGCATCCGCTGCGGCGCCTGCGCCCGCGCCTGCCCGGCCGATCTGCAACCGTTCGAGATGTACTGGTTCAGCCGCGCCAAGGATTTCGGCAAGGTCCAGAGCTATCACCTGTTCGACTGCATCGAATGCGGCTGCTGCTCCTACGTCTGCCCCAGCCACATCCCCCTGGTGGATTTCTTCCGTTTCGCCAAGAGCGAGATCTGGGAACGGGAGCGGGTGAAGCAGGCCGCCGACCAGGCCCGGGCGCGCCACGAATTCAAGGCCTTCCGCCTGGAGCGGGAAAAACAGGAAAAAGCGGAGAAGTTCGCCAAGGCGGCGCAGAAGTCCAAGGAAACCGTCGCCCCGAGCGATGCCCCGGCCGATCCCGAGGCGGACAAGAAAAAGGCCATCCTCCAGGCGGCCCTGGAACGCGCGCAAAAGGCCAAGGAGGGGGTCACGCCCAAGAACACCGAGGACGTGCCGCCCGCGGCCCAGCAACAGATCGACGAGATCGAGGCGCGCCGCGCCACGGCCGAGGCCTCACCCAGGGATGCATCAAGCCATGAATAACGCCCCCCCCTTGCCCCTTGCCCCTGGCCCCTGGCCCCTCCCATGATCGGCTCCCCCTTCATCCTCAGCCAGAACAACTCGGTGGCGGCGGTCATGTTCAAGGTCATGGCCGCCCTGATCCCGGGCATCATCGCCCACGCCTGGTTCTTCGGTCCCGGCATCTGGGTCAGCCTGCTGCTGTGCAGCGTGTTCGCCATCGGCGTGGAGGCCTTCGTGCTGCTCATGCGCGGCCTGCCCATGAAGCCTTTCCTGAGCGATGGCTCGGTGCTGGTGACCGCCTGGCTGCTGGCGTTGTCCCTGCCCACCCTGGCGCCCTGGTGGCTGTACTTGGTGGGGGTGATCTTCGCCGTGGGGGTGGCCAAGCACCTGTATGGCGGACTGGGCCAGAACCTGTTCAACCCGGCCATGGTGGGCTACGCCGTCCTGATCGTCAGCTTCCCGGTGTACATGACGCAATGGCCGGCCCCCATCGGCGTCGCCATCCACACCCTGAGCCTGGGGGACGCCTTCGACCTGGTGTTCGCCGGCCAGAGTTCCGTCAGCACGGATGCCTTCACCGCCGCCACCGCTCTGGACACCTGGAAGACCCAGGCCAAGCTGGGCAAGGCCGCCGCCGACACCCTGGGGCTGCCCGCCTTCGGCCATTTCGGCGCGCGCGGCCAGGAATACGTGGCGCTGATGTACCTGGTGGGGGGCATGCTGCTGCTCGGCAACCGGCTCATCACCTGGCACATCCCCGTGGCCTTCCTGGCCGGCATCGCCCTCACCGCCGGCGTGCTGCACCTGCTCGATCCGGCCCAGCACGCCACCCCCCTGTTCCATCTGCTTTCCGGCGGCGTCATGCTGGGGGCCTTCTTCATCGCCACCGACCCGGTCACCGCCGCCACCACGCCCCGGGGCAAGTTGATCTACGCCGGGCTGGCGGGCTTTCTCACCGTGATCATCCGCGCCTTCGGCGGCTATCCGGACGGGGTAGCCTTCGCGGTGCTGCTCATGAACGTGGCCGTGCCCTTCATCGACGCCTATACCCAGCCCCGGGTGTTCGGCCAAGTCGCGAAGAAAGCCAAGCAGCCATGAACCCGGCCCTGCGCGAGACCGTCGCCACCTCGCTCACCCTGCTGGTGTTTTCCGTGGTGGGCGCGGCCCTGCTGGCGGGGGTCTATACCGCCACGCGGCCCAATATCGTCAAGAGCGAAGAGGCGGAAAAGCTGGCCCTGGTGTCGCAAACCCTGCCCACGGGCGGCTTCGACAACGACTTGATCGAGGAGGCCCGCCCGCTCCCGGCCGACCCCCTGCTGGGACTCAAGCACCCAGGCCTCGTCTACCCGGCGCGCAAGGGCGAGACGGTGGCCGCCGTGGTGCTGGAAGCCATCGCCCCGGACGGTTACGCCGGCGAGATCAAGATGCTCATCGGCATCCTGGCGGACGGGCGCATCGCCGGCGTGCGCGTCACCGCCCACAGTGAAACGCCGGGCCTGGGCGATTACATCGATATCAAGAAGAACAACTGGATCCGCCAGTTCGACGGCAAATCCGCCGGCAATCCCCCCGCCGAGGGCTGGAAGGTGCGCAAGGACGGCGGCCAGTTCGACACCCTGGCCGGCGCCACCATCACCCCCCGGGCCATGGTGAAGGCGGTGCACAACGCCCTGCGCTATTTTGAAAGCCACAAGACGGAATTGCTGCGCCCCGCCGGCAAGGAGGCCACCCCATGATCAGCACGGAAACCCGCGACATCATCGTCAATGGCCTGTGGAAGCAGAACCCCGGCATCGTGCAACTGCTGGGATTGTGCCCCCTCCTGGCCATCAGCAATTCGGTGGTGAACAGCCTCTCCCTGGGCCTGGCCACCACCCTGGTGATGGCGCTGTCCAATATGGCCGTGGCCCTGGTGCGCAACTACATTCCCCATGAGATACGCATCCCGGTGTTCGTGCTCATCATCGCCGTGCTGGTGACCGTGGTGCAGTTGGCCATGAACGCCTGGGTGCATCCCCTGTATCTGGTCCTGGGCGTGTTCATCCCCCTCATCACCACCAACTGCATCATCCTGGCTCGGGTGGAGGCCTTCGCTTCCAAGCGCTCGCCGTTCCACTCGGTGCTGGACGGCGTCATGATGGGCCTGGGCCTCACCGCCGTGCTGGTGACCCTGGGCGCGTTCCGCGAGGCCTTCGGCAAAGGCACCCTGTTCTCCGGCGTGGACCTGGCCCTGGGCCCCATGGCCGCCGGCTGGGTCATCCCCATCGTGCCGGATTACGGCGGCTTCCTGCTGGCCATCCTGCCCCCCGGCGCCTTCATCGGCCTGGGCCTGCTCATCGCCGCGCGCAACTGGCTCCAGGAGGAGCGGCATGGGCAGTGAACGGCCGGCATGCCCACTGCATGACGTTCTCACCGACTACGACATGGCGGTTCATCATTTGAGAAAAATACGGCATTATTTCGCCGGCCAGCATCTGGATGCTGGGCATCCGCAAAAAACCAACTTTTACAGGGAAAAACCAATGATCCAGCGTCTGCCTCTCATGCTCACCCTCGCCCTGCTGCCCGCCGCAGCCTCGGCCAACATCAACATCGTGTTCGACTACAGCTACGACACCGGCTTCTTCGCCGACGCCACCCGCAAGAACCTGCTAGAGGCCGCGGCCGGCGTGTACGAGAGCCGCATCACCGACAGCCTGGGCGCCATCACCTCCAGCGGAGCCAACGAATTCGCCATCGGCTTCTACGACCCGGCCAGCGCCAACGGCTACATCAACGAGAATTTCGACAACCCGGCCCTGAACACGATCTCCATCGCCGCCAACGAGTACCGCATCTACGTGGGCGGCGCGGCCCTGGGCGGGGGCACCCTGGGACAAGGGGCGGCGGGCGGCTTCGCCATCTCCACCACCGACGACGCCAACGGCCTGGCCTTCGAGGACAGCATCAGCCGCGGCCAAGCCGGCTTCATGCCCTTCGTCAACAATGGCGCCAACGATACGGATTTTGCCCCCTGGGGCGGCTCCATCGCCTTCAACAGCAGCTTCGGAAGCTGGTACTACGACACCAATCCCGCCACCACGGAAGGCTTCTCGGGCTACGACTTCTACTCGGTGGCCCTGCACGAGATCGCCCATGTGCTGGGGGTGGGCGTCGCCGACTCCTGGATCAATCAGGTGAACGGCCTGACCTTCACCGGCGCCAACTCCGGCACCCAGGCTCTGGCGGATTCGGCCCACTGGGCCGAATCCCTCACCAGCCCCATCAACGGCGCGGGCAGCTTCGAAACCGCCTTGGACCCCAGCATCGGCAACGGCGCCCGCAAACAACTCACCGACCTGGACTGGAACGGCCTGCGCGACATCGGCTGGCAGGTGGCGGCGGTACCCGAAGCGGAGACCTGGGCCATGCTCCTGGCCGGCCTCGGGCTGGTGGGCATGATGGCGCGGCGCCGCGCCTGAGGCGCCACCCCGCACCTCGGCAAGGGGCGCTGGGCGCCCCTTTTCTTTTATCATTGGCCCATGAACGCCGCCCAACGCCGTACCCTCTTCGAACGCCTACGGGCCCACAACCCCAAGCCCACGACTGAACTGGAATACCGCACCCCGTTCCAGTTGTTGATCGCCGTGCTGCTGTCCGCCCAGGCCACGGACAAGAGCGTGAACCAGGCTACCGCCAGCCTCTTCCCCGTGGCCGGCACGCCGGAACGGATGCTGAGCCTGGGCGAGGACGGCCTGAAGAACCACATCCGCCGTATCGGCCTGTATCAGACCAAGGCGAAGCACATCCTGGCCACCTGCCAGATCCTGCTGGACAAGCACGGCGGCGAGGTGCCGCGCAGCCGCGAGGCCCTGGAGGCCCTGCCCGGGGTGGGGCGC